>CAIMKO010000001.1 GCA_903841915.1 uncultured Chitinophagaceae bacterium
TATTTATTGCTGATATTAAAAAGGCCTCAACTTAGTTGGGGCCTTTTTAATATCTATTCTCTTTTAGTTTTTATCTTAAACGGTCAACACTCTTCACCAATTGCTCATCTTTCCAGATCTTTCTTGCTGCAATAAATAAAACAAATGGAATGGCTGCAGGAATAACTGCAGTAAGATCGTAACTGCTTTCTGTTGGGATAAAACTTTGTGATTGCCAGTAATATAGCAGTAATGTTATGATGGATAAAAGTAGGGCTGCAATCGTGATCTTCAGTTGCAGTTTTCTGTTCTTAAATAAGAAAATGCTGATCAATGCTGCAAAGGCAACTCCTGTGGTACAAATGATCAAAAGAATATTATACGTACCGGACATGAATACAACCGGTTTAGGTACAATGTCATTTATGCGATGTCCGCTGTAAAATGATGTCTTTAAAGAAAGAAGACCCAATGCACCTGCTATCAAAAGCCATAATGTTTGAATACGTTGTATCATAAAAAGAGTTTAATAAGTTTAAAATGTTCAATAGGTTTAAAGGTTGGTGAGTTCAACTTTGAACCTTTTAAACCTATTAAACTTTTTCGAACTTGGTTCTATCCCAATTCAGGATATAAAATAAACTGACTCATAAATTCATTCACTTCTGCTTTTGTTTTTGACAGGATGGCGGCATCATCGGCATTCATCAAAGCAGTATCAATTACATTCACCACAAATTCCATATGCGCTTCTTTGAATCCTCTGGTTGTAATGGCAGCTACACCAAAACGGATACCTGAAGTTACGAAAGCAGATTTGTCATCGTATGGCACCATATTTTTATTGGCGGTAATATCGGCATGACCTAAAACCTGTTCGGCTTTTTTACCACTGATATTTTTATTTCTCAGATCGATCAGCATTAAATGATTGTCTGTTCCATCGCTAATTATTTTATACCCTCTGTTCAGAAATGCTTTTGCCATGGCTTGAGCGTTGCTTTGTACCTGCTTTGCGTAAACCGTAAATTCGTCAGTTAAGATCTCACCGAAAGCAATTGCTTTTGCAGCGATCACATGTTCCAAAGGTCCGCCCTGTGTACCCGGAAATACAGCCATATCGATGAGGTTGCTCATCATGCGGATATTTCCTTTCACATCTTTCAATCCAAATGGATTTTCAAAATCTTTACCCATCATGATCACACCGCCACGGGGTCCGCGTAAAGTTTTATGGGTGGTTGATGTTACAAATTGACAATATTCAAAAGGAGAACTCAATAAGCCTTTCGCAATTAATCCTGCAGGGTGTGCAATATCAGCCATTACAAAAGCACCTACTTCATCTGCAACTGCTCTTATTCTTTTATAGTCAATATCCCTGCTGTAGGCACTTGCACCGCAGATGATCAATTTTGGTTTTACTTCTCTGGCTTTAGATTCCAGCATGGCATAATCGATCAAGCCTTCTTCTCTGGTAACAGTATAAAAATGAGGTTTGTATAATTTACCGCTGAAATTCACGGCCGAGCCATGCGTTAAATGTCCGCCCATGCTCAGGTCTAAACCCAGTATCGCATCACCCGGTTGTAAAATAGCAAGCATTAAAGCGGCATTGGCCTGTGCGCCGCTATGCGGCTGTACATTGGCATATTCAATATTAAAGATCTGTTTGAGGCGGTCAATGGCCAATTGTTCGGTTTGATCAACAATTTCACAACCGCCATAATATCGTCTGCCGGGATATCCTTCCGCATATTTATTGGTCATCACTCCACCCATGGCCTGCATCACCTGTAAGGAAGTAAAATTTTCCGAGGCGATCAGTTCAATACCCCTTCTTTGCCTTTCCAATTCTTGATTAATCAGGTCGAATACCAAATGATCTCTTTGCATGTAAATTATTTATAAAATGAATGATGTTTATTTTTAGATGATTCGCCGCAAAAATAGCAGTTCATATGCAGGTATCCGCTTTTTGCCAAAAGATGTTTTACACCTAATTAATCCACATATAACCCTATAAAAAAACTTTTTACTACTTTCACGCTCCATAATCAACGTGTACGAACAACACATTGACCGGGAAACAGAGGTAAAGAACAGTTGAGTTCATCAAAACAGAATTCCGTAAATGAAAGCAATTATTCCTGTAGCAGGAGCCGGTACTAAATTAAGACCGCATACATATACACAACCCAAAGCTTTAATTCCTATAGCGGGTAAAACCATTTTAAGTTTTATCGTTGATCAGTTACATGAAGCAGGGATCAACGAATTTATTTTTATTGTGGGTTATCTGGGTGAAAAGATCCAGGAATATGTAACACAAACCTATCCCAACCTAACCACTCATTTTGTCTATCAGAATGAACGGCAGGGAACGGGGCATGCCATTGAACTGGCTAAAACCATTGTTGGTGAAGACGAAGTGTTTGTTACCCTCGGCGATACTATTTGCGAATACGATGTAAAAGAAGTGATGGATAGTCCCTATAGTATGTTGGGCGTAAAGAAAGTAGATGACCCCCGTCATTTTGGTGTGGCTGATATCGGGGCAGATGGTTTTATTGAACATGTTGTGGAGAAGCCGTCTATTCCCAAAAGCAATATGGCATTAGTGGGCTTGTATAAAATAAAAGAGACACATTTTTTATTTGAGTGTTTGCATCATTTATTCACACAGAATATCACTACGCAAGGTGAATATAATTTGACTGATGCCCTGGATTGTATGATCGCAAGGGGCGCAAAGTTCCAATCCTTCAAGGTAAAACATTGGTTCGATTGCGGAAAGAAAGAAACATTATTGGAAAGTAATGCAACCCTCTTAAAAAAATTCGGTGGCAATGTTATTGACGGGCATGACTTTAAAGATACTATCATCATTCCACCGGTAAGTATTGCAGCCGGTTGCGAGATATCAAATTCTATTATTGGTCCTCATGTTGCCATCGGTGCCAATACTTCGATTAAACATTCTATTGTCCGTGACAGCATCATTGGTTCTTACACCAATCTCTATGAAGTGGTGCTTGATAATTCTCTTATCGGCAGTGATGCTTCTGTAAAA
>CAIMKO010000002.1 GCA_903841915.1 uncultured Chitinophagaceae bacterium
GAGTGAGCGGAAAAATATATCAACAATAATACTTTTATAGATTAATTATTTATTTATTTATTTATTCACAGAAACCTAGATGGCTAATAAATCTAAGTTAAAAGATTAATAAATGTGTTTAAATCATTAAAATATCATGCTCTTCCAGAAGCATAATAATTGAAGGTGTCAGAAATGACATCTTTTTTTATGTCCTTTCTTCCCGTTTTTCTGCACCCTATTTTTATTAAAAAAAGATGATTTGGTTCTTTACACCCTATGATGACCAGAAGCGGCTCTTTTATGCGATTGATCGTTATATCGGGTTAATCAAAAATGAAAACGACTGGGTCGTTATCACAGACGGGGATATTGCCTTTTTAAGATCTGATTTTGGCGAGGTTATCAAAAGATATACTGAGAATTATCCGGATACCGGACTTTTCACCTGTTATGCGAGCCGCTGTCATTATCAGGTTCAGGTACCGGCAGGGACCAACATCCATGCTGATTCTATTTTGTATCATAAAAAGATTGCTGATCAGTGTGCCCGGGATTATAAAAACCGGATTGAGGACATAGACCGCAAGATTGCAGGTCATTTAATGGTAATCCGCAAAGGCACCTGGATAAACATCCGTGAAGAGGTTTATCACAAGACAATCAGAAAAAATATTCTGGGTGTTGACAGCAAGATCAGCTATGCTGTGCTGGAGGCCGGATTAAAGATCCGACTGATCAAAGAGCTGTACATACTTCATTACTGCCGGTTAGCCGAAGGAATGGATTATGACCAGCATTTAAAATAAGGACTTTCAGCATGAATGAAATAAGAAACTCGTTATGGAAAACCGGATTGATGTTGTTTACCCAATTGGAAAGGGGTCCTTGTGGAAAAACAATGAGCTTCGCTTTAGTTTGCGAAGCCTTGAAAAGTATGGAATCAATGTAGGTAAGCTGTTTATTGTAGGGGAGCTACCTGATTTTCTTTCAGGGGAGGATATCATACAACTAAAGGTTGATGACCTTTTCAATCCGCAGGTTAATGCGGATGGGAATATCATCGAGAAAGTTCTTGCTGCTTGCGCTGATATCCGGTTATCGGAAGATTTCCTGTTTATCAATGATGATCATATTTTACTGGAACCTGTTGATCTAATCACTATCCCCAACTTCCACAAAGGGGATATGAATACCTTTCCGGATAACTACTGGACCCTAAATTACTGGCGAAAACGATTGAAACGAACCCGGGATATTTTGAATGAGAAGAGTCTTCCAACTCTTCATTATGATTGTCATACACCCATTCTTATTAATCGAAAAGCGTTTGTTGAAATGATCAGTCATTTTGATTATCAGCAAGGTATTGGCTTTACGATGAAAAGCCTTTACGGCAATTATATCGGATCAGATCATAATCGATTATTGACCAAGGAAAAGAAGACTGTGTTTTCCGGATTAAATGAAGCTAATCTTAGTTTCCGCTTACTGGACAGTGAATTTATGGCTTTTAATGATTCAGGATTGAATCAGGCGCTTAAAATATGGCTCTATCAAAATTTTGGGAAGCCTTCTAAATGGGAGATGAATGATCTAGAAGATCGAACCATCGAATTGTACCAATGGGTAAACAGTGAACGGAATTATCACCAGGGGGTGCAGCTGTTTGATAAATATATAAAGAACGCCAATCTTACTAAATTATTTAAAGAAGATGAGAACGATCAATTAAAAAAGAAGTTGGAGTATAAAATCATTCACGCATTAGATCAGCAATGGAAGAGCATAAGGTAAAAGTCATCGACTGGATAAAATCCGGCATGAATTACAATGACGGGATAAGTCTGGTTATCAAGCTTTCGGGCAGACAAGGGCTTTTAAGCCAGTTTGCCGGTAAAGAGAATAAGCTAAAGGATAAATTAGCCTATGAA
>CAIMKO010000003.1 GCA_903841915.1 uncultured Chitinophagaceae bacterium
AGGATTTTTAACCTTGCCCATTTTTGTTTTAGCCTTCTGCATTCTATTAGATGCCTTGATTGCTAAAACAATTCCTGTATTATACAATGTTTTAACCGGCAATAGAGGAACTGTCAAGGAACTTGCAATTCCGTTAAAATAAATTGTTATTCTTTTTAAAGACTATTTATTTTGGCCTCTAATTTTTTTCCATTTGTACACAAAAACTTCATTCCATATTCCCCTAAAAATTCTATTTGAAAGTTTTTTGTCGTAGCAAGGAAGAAATCGCCAATAACCTTTGTAATTAAATACCCACCGCAAAATTCCTTTTATTTCGTTTTTCCATAAAGCTCTCCGAATGTCTTTATCGAACAACGCCACTTCAATAAATGGTTGTTTCATTGGCATGTCCTTATACCCATTCAAATAATCGCCGCTAACAATTCTCTTGACTCCATCAGAAAAATCGCGACCTATAAATCTCCCGTAAGCTGTCCACGAATTAGGTCTTGTGTCCACTTCAATTAAATAATATTTATCTTTTTTTACATCGTGCATATAGGCAATATTTGCAAAACCGTTAAGGCCAAGCGTTTTGCCTAGATGAATGAGCAAAGGTTTAATGGCAGAGTTAACGTAATAACTTCTTCTGGTTGAATAGGTGAATTTGTCTTTATCGTATTCCACGATTTTTGAAGTATTATAAACTAATAACTCGCCCTGATAAAATAAAGCTTCCACAGGAATTTCATCACCTTCAATATATTCCTGAATCAACACATTTTGATTCTCCGGAATTTTATGAAGATTGGTTAAGAACTCTTCATAACTGTAACTCACAAACATTCCAACCCCACCCCAACTAAAATCTAATTTATTAATAACTGGAAAATTGAGTTTTGTTTTGATTCTTTCAAGATCCTCTTTACCATTGTATGTTGTGTAACCCGGGGCATCAATGCCAGTTGATTCGCAGAAATCTGCCAAGCCATCTTTTGAACTGAGCATATGTCTATGTTCTATCTTTATAATTGGCAACATTTTTACAAACACATTTTCTTCATGTACTTCTTCATTCATAAATTTAATCAACGGTTCATCACCCAAGATCACCCATTGGTATTCGCCTGTCTTTACTAATTCAATTAACTTGTCTTTAAAAACAATTTTGTCAGCACTGCTTTCTATCCATTTGCCATAATAACTATTTGACAAAAGCCAAGATTTTGAAGAACAATAAACATCAACAGATGCCCCGCCATTTTTTAAAACAAAAGGAACTTCAGCTAATGTATTCCAATTGTCGAAACAGGCTACTAATACTTTGAACATATGATTGGATTTGAATTTTAAAAGAATATTAGTTTTTATTAATAAACTTATTAAAAATGTTTTTGAGTTTTTTGATATATCGTTTTGATTCGCCGATGGGTTTAAAATTTTTCCATTCCGTTTGATTCAAATACCGGTAAAATATTTTTTTAAATTCTTCGCTGTAATTATACGATTGATAAATAGGTTTGCGTTCTACAAAATGGATCAGCAATGGCTTTTCATTTGTTTCGATTGTTGAGAAATGATTCCACAAAGGACTTAATTCCAACCACTGATTTGCCAATACAACATTCAATCCATATTGATCGGGATAGTTTGCGAATTTTTTATTGTTATCAATGCATTCAATGATTTTTTCAGTCACGTTTTGTTCACGCCATTTTTTTAAATTCATCAATAATAATCCGGTATTAAAATATCTGGTAGTGCCGGGCAACCCTAATGCTTCATAATTCAGCACACCTCCCCATGAATTCTCAAATGTTATAATTCTCGGATCTAAAACTGCAGCAACAACTTTATCGCTCATGTCATTTTCAAAAATGGTTGTTATATCACCCAACGCAATCATATCAACATCCAAATACAAAACATATTCTATTTCTTGCGGAATAAAATATGGAATGAACAAACGCATGTAAATATTCAAAGGATAAGAACTTCTGTCCAAAGGCAAATCCATTCCTTTTGGAATTACTTCTTCCATCTTTTGCCAATGCAATGTTGTGATATTAGGATTGATTGAACGTTGCAGTTTCATTTTAGAACTATCGCTAACAGCATCTTCAATAATATAAATATTCATTTGCTGCTCTTTTCTGATATTATCTTCAATCGATTTTATCAATGCAGCCAACAAAATGATGTAATGATTATCGGTGGCAACAACTATTGTTAATGGTTTCATCATTCACTTATTTTTTTGATGTAGCTAATTTTTTATCGATCACAGATTTCCCCATTTGCATAAAATATTTTTCAAATTGTTCGTAAACTATTTTACTCATCACTAAAGTAAGCAACACTGTTGCTGAAATTAATGCATACGAGTTGATCGCAAAATATTTATCTGATAAGTGTTTTAAAATAAGATAGATCAATGGATGCAGCAGATAAATGGAATAACTCGTATCCCCAAGATATTTTAAAAATCTTTTTACTAAGGTTGGCAAAAAACTAAAATCACTGATGTAAAACATGTAACACATCAAAATAGTTAATGCTGAAAGCACCAATCTTGTAACACCTGTAACCAGGATCACAGGTTCACCTGTTGCCGGATATAGAATAATGCCTGCTAATAAAAAAATGATGAAGATTGGGGCCCATTTAATTAACCATGAAGGTGATTTTTGCAATGTGGCGATATAAATCCCGATCGCAAAAAAGAAAAATTGATTGAATGGATTTACATATCTGAACCATTGAAATCCTAATGTTATGTTTGGATCCAATAATTTAAAAGTAAATAATGCAAATGCTGCGAATATTACTATAACAGCAGCTACAAAATAAATTCGTTTGACTTTGTTCAAGAAAAAAAGTACAGGAAAGAATACATAGAAAAATAATTCATTTCCGATTGACCAGGCTCCGTTTGCTTCGAATGCATCTGAACGTATCATTCCGGGTAAAACAGTAATGTTCACGATCAGATGTTTGATGGTGTACATATCCTGATTGGTTTTCAGCAAATAAGTAAAAATGGTTGCCAACCATAATAAAGGAACTATTCTGAAAAACCGTTTTAGATAAAAAATGGAAATACTTTCTTTATTGGCTTGTAGTTTTGAATTGGCAATATATAATGTTAACCCACTCAATACATAAAAAATTGAAACAGCATAAATTTTTACTCTTGCAATAAATGTTGAAGAATCGCTTTCACCAAAAGTGAAAAGGCTCATATGGTAAGCCATTACTCCGCTTGCAGCCAAACCCCTCAAATAATCGAGGGAATCATACCTTTTAACAGATAGTTCTTTCACGGGTTGCATAGGTTGAATATTAAAGTGACAGATGTTCATTTTTAAAAGAACGAATGGCTTTATAAATTTCATTAACACTGTTCTCCCAGGAATGTGACGATGCGAATTTTTTTCTTTCTTCACGTAACCCTTCATTATCTTCTCGCAATGCTTTTTCTATAAGCGCAACATATTGTTCTTTTGTTTCTGCCAGATACGTATGATCGCTGAAAATACTCATCGCTTCGGTTTTTGTTGCCACCACAGGTTTACCAACTGCCAAGTATTCATCGATCTTTCTAGGATAATTTCCAATGGTAACCTGACTTACAATTTGTGGATTGATACAAACATCGAAAGCATTGATATATGAAGGTAATTCAACCGAATCCTTTGATCCGAGGAAATACACATTTTTAATTTTATGCAAATTACTTTTCCTGAATTGATTATCTTCCGGTCCAACTAATATGATACTCCATTCAGGATTAGATTCAGCAATGTGAGCGATGACATTCATATCCAACCTGATACTTTGCAATGCACCAACATAGCCAATAATGGGACTTGGAATTGCCAAAATATCGCCAGGCTTTCTTTTATCTTTTACATTCATGAAAATATCCAACTCGCAACCTTGTCCAACATAATAAGCGTTTGGATTAAATGTTTTACAATAATTAGCGAGATATGTTGAATTGGCTATACAGATATCACTCTTTGCAATTAATTCCGGTTCTAACTTTTCGCCATGCAATTTCCAGTAATCAACTGCCAGCATATAATCTCTTGAATAATAAATACTTATATCCGGCTGCAATAATTCTTTGAGATAAAAACAGCGGAACATATCATTATCATTAAAGAGAATAACATTTTTAAATTCCAATTTATTGATCCCTATTTGAATAGAAGAAGCAAACCTTTTATTATTGATCTTATTGAAAAATTCAAATAGGAATTGATTCTTGATCCAGTTAATAGATTCGATCAATTTATTGGGGTAAAGATTCCACAAGTTCTCCCTGATCTTTACGATGCCGCTATATTTTCCATTGATAACATTTATCCGTTTCTGTATTTTGGGTTCATGATTGTGCTTGAATTTAGTAATGCGATCAAGCGGAGAATTAACATACAATACACGATTGTGTTTGCTTAATTCTTCGGCTATATTTTTACAATTGCTGCCTATCTCAACATCCCAAGGTTGTTGACCAACAATAACAATATCTCTTCCCTTAATCAAATTATTTTTTTGCATCGATCACTAGATTTTGTTCTTGATCCAACCTATAAGTAACATTCATTAAAGCAATTGCTAAATAGAAATATACATTAGACGGAAATTGCACCAATGCCTCTTGCGGAAAGTTGGCTATATTAAATGCAAACACAACTAAAATTGCAGCAAGACAATATGATTTTAATTCCGGATCTCTTATACGATAGTAATTATTAATGCCCGTTTTTAAAATGACAAACATCATGATACAAAAAATGGCCAACCCGATCCAACCTAATTCAACAGTTACACGAACATACCCGCTATCAGGTGGAAATTGAGACAAATATGAACCGGGTGCAAACTTCTTTCCCCATTCGCCTGTTGCACCTAATCCGCCACCAATCGGATGTGCCCAAACATAAGGCTTGATTCTAGCCTGGTTAATCTTTCTAGCTTTATACGACATGTCTTCATTTGGCCTGAAAGCACTTTGAAAACGCAAAATATTTTGATTGGATGTTGGCAAGAAAATTAATCCGACGATAAAAACACCGGCGACAATTACAAAAATTAAAATCTTTTTACTGTAATTCAAAATAGCATAAATTATTAAAGTAGCAGGCACTAATGGAAATGCACCCCTTGTTCCAGAAAAGATCATTGCAACTAAAATAACAATACAACAAAATATCAAAATCAATTTTTTATACACTGCTATCGGTCCTTTCAGCAATGCAATACATAATAAACTAGCTACTGCCATTTGATACGCAAATGTTACCGGATCAGAATAAATAGAAAACTTACGCCAATGCCCGGCAATAAATAATAACAAAGGCATTCCGGGGGAATTTATGTATTCCTCTTCAAATGGGAAAAACCCAATGAACTCTTGTTTAAAAGCATACACTGCACCAACCATTGATAAAAATATCCATAACTTCAGAATCACTTTGATGAATGCTTTGCTATTGATACTATAGAGATAAATAAAATAACTCAATGCAACAAAAGCAACAGTTCTTACAGTATAGACCCATGAAAGCCTTGATTCTGCCGCAGGATTAGCCACTTCAATAAAATTGTAAATGATCCAAATCAATATCCAAAGGCTAACAGGTCCTGAAACTTTATCCCATCTGGGTTTTCTTTTTTGTTGAATAAAAAAACCAAGAAAAAACAAAACAAGCATTCCATCCATTAAAGTTCCCAATGGAAAAGTAATCCCTAAACGCAATAAAAACATAATGGCATACGCCAAAGTGATATACACTAAAATTCCAAAATGTGGGCTTATTACCAACGCAATAACTGAAGGGATTGCAATAATTAGAACAGTGGTCAAAATTCCAAAGGTCATTCCATAATTTGAAACACCCATTGCAAGTAATACAG
>CAIMKO010000004.1 GCA_903841915.1 uncultured Chitinophagaceae bacterium
CAGCTCTCAGTAGACGATCCGGTTGGAAAATATATCAAAGCATTTACAAGTCCCGATAAAGCTAGTATAACCATCAGGCATTTGCTGACGCATACAGCCGGATTGTATGAATGGTATCCAATGTATTATCGTGCCAGCAATAAACAGGAAACTTTTCAATTGATCGGGGAATTGCCCCTGGCCTTCCCCGTTGGAAAACAAAGAAAGTATAGCGATCTGGGCTTTACCATACTGGGACAAATTGTAGAAATTGTTTCAGGCCAACCATTAGACGAGTTTATGCAGCAGCATATTTTTATACCCCTGAAAATGAATCATACCAGCTATAATCCCTTAGTAAATCAAAAGGGGGTAAAATTTGCCGCTACTTCCATTGGGAATCCCTATGAAAAAAGAATGGTGTATGATTCAAGTCTGGGTTTTCAATTCAGTGAGATTAATCCTACCAGCTGGAATCAATGGCGGAATTATACCCTGAAAGGGGAGGTAAATGACGGGAATGCTTATTATGCCAATAAAGGAATTTCGGGAGCGGCAGGTCTTTTTTCTACCGTAGATGACTTGCAAAAACTGGTAGATATGCTGATGAATAAAAATAGACCGGATAATGATCCATTTATTTCAGAAAAAATCATAGCAACATTTCTGACTAAAGATAATTTCAATAATGGATTAGGCTGGATGATGGACGGAAAAAATCCTGTGATCAAAAATGGTCCGGAAGGCAGTTTCGGACATACCGGGTTTACGGGAACAAGCATTGCGGTAGTACCTCAGGAAGGTATTTCTATCATTCTATTAATTAATCGGCAGCAAACAGGGCTTCTGGGTGGAAAGGAGTATTACAACGTCAGCCCTATACGGCAACAGATATTCCAGGCAGTCTTGCAAAAATAGTTTGCCTCAACCTATCTGACGAGTTAGTGAGGGGCTTATTAGGATAGCGGAGAAATAAAGCTATCTTCAATTGAATGACTACCATCGTACCTACTCTTTTTGAAGCTTTTCTTTCTGAGAACATTCATTCGGATGATACGATATCAAAAGAACAGGCAGATGAGTTATTCCTTTTTTTTAAACAGCACCTATTATTTAACTGGCAAAATGCCAATAATGGTTGCGAAGGAAGAGCAGATGCGATATGTGTATTGCTCGATCATTGGAACATTCCCAATTATAAAGCATGGGTATTTGGCGGTGCTTATTTAAAGGGTCATATTGGCGGATTAAAGCAAAACTGGAACTACCATGTGGCCCCTTTACTAGCGGTTAAACTGAATGGTCAGATCCTGTATTACGTGCTTGACCCGGCAACAGCCGATTCTTTACTACCGGCCTATGAATGGGCAGCTTCCATCACTGAATTGGCGCATAGTTATTATTGCATTCGACAATCACATTGGTATATCTTTCCTACGAATAGGATCAGCAAAAACAAATGGAATACACGTAACAAACAAAACCGGAAATGGATGATCCATTGTTTAAAAGGAATCAATGGACTTACTGCTACAGGTAAAGCCAGACTGAGTTTTAATAAGGCAAGTATAAAAAATACTTTATTGGCATTTGAACAGGCAAAGAGAAATAACCCATTAAGATCAGGTATTGAAGATTAATGTAAATACTAAGTTTGCAGGATCTTCACTTCAGTCAATGCACTAACAGAATATTTTAATCCTGTCTTTACTTAG
>CAIMKO010000005.1 GCA_903841915.1 uncultured Chitinophagaceae bacterium
CCAACATTACCCAGACCAATGATCAGAAACTTATTCATGATTGTAAAAATATTGAAATAACCTGAGTTAGGATTAAGAAATAGAACACGGATGACACGGATATTACTGATCAGAACGGATTTGATACCGCATAGTATTTCACAGTGGAAATCATTTTTTGAATAGTGATCAATAAATTTCTGCGAAGATCCGTTTCATCTGTGTCATCCGTGTTCCATTCCATTTCTTCACCATTCCTCTATCTCGAATTTAATCTTGTGCTTGCATTGTACCAATAAAAAATCCCTCAACAAACGTTGAAGGATTTTTATTATTGAAAAAACGTTGATTATTTTTTCTTTGCGTCTTTTGCAGGAGCAGCAGCTTTTGCAGCAGGTGCAGCGGCAGCAGCAGGTGCAGCAGCGGCAGTAGGTGCAGCATTTTCTTCCTGTTTCAATTGTCTGGTCAATACAACTGATGCAATAGGAATACGCGGTGAATTCATGATCTCAAGGTGTTCATCCTTTACATCTTCTACGCGAATGTTTCCGTTCAATTCCAGATTGGTAATATCCACTTCAATGAATTCTTTTAAATACTTTGGTAAAGTCTTTACTTTTAAAGCTTTCATTTTAGTGATCAGTTTACCACCTTCTTTAACACCTACAGAAACACCTGAAAATTTAATGGGCAAGGTAGCAACCACTTTTTTGTCGCCTACCAACTCCAAAAGATCTACGTGAATCAATTCATCACTTACTTTATCAAATTGAAGGTCTTTCAAAATGCAATTGTAAGTTTTACCATCCACTTTTACTTCTGTTAACTGAAATTCTGCTGTGTAAACCAGGGGCCTGAAAGCCTTTGCAGGAGCAGAGAAATTGATCTCTTTTTCGCCTCCGTAAATTACACCTGGCACTGATTCCTGAGAGCGAAGCTGACGGGTGGCTTTTTTGCCGTATTCGGTCCTCAGTTGTCCTTCGATTGTAATTGTTTTCATTTTTTATGATTGTTTTATATGAAAGAACTATGTTGTATAAAAGTCCGAAAGTCAGAAGTCGGAAAGACCGGAAGACGGAAAGTCCGAAAGTTAACCCTCTATCCTTCTTCATCTATCATCTAACATTTAGCATCTAGCATCAAATTTGCTTATCTCTTCCTCTTAACTGCGAATGAATGAAGAGACTGGTGATACTCTTATTCTCATACGCGTTTCTGATCGCTATTGCAAAAAGGTCGGCTACTGAAAGAACTTTTATTTTTTTTGTTTCCTTTTTTAAAGGGATTGTATCACAAACCACCAACTCTTCCAACACACTGTTTTCGATATTCTCGTAAGCATCACCACTCAAAACCGGATGCGTACACAATGCTCTTACACTTCTTGCTCCCTTTTCCATCAGCAGTTGTGCTGCTTTTGCCAGTGTACCGCCTGTATCGCAAATATCATCGATCAACACAATATCTCTGTCTTTCACTTCTCCTATCACCACCATGCTGGCTATCTCATTTGCCCTTTTTCTATGCTTGTCACAGATCACCATTTCAGCATTAAAAAAGCTGCTGATCTCTCTCACCCTGTTCGTACTTCCTACGTCGGGGGCGGCAAAGGTAAGGTTTGGCAATTTAAGTTGCTCAATGTAAGGGATAAAAATTGCGGAACTATCCAGATGATCTACCGGTATCTCAAAGAATGCTTGTATTTGAGGAGCATGTAAATCCATGGTAATCACCCTGTTAGCACCTGCAGCCTGGAGCAAAGTAGCCACCAATTTGCTTCCTATAGCCACACGGGGTTTATCCTTTCTGTCCTGTCTGGCATACCCGTAATATGGGATAACAACGATGATCTTATAAGCGCTGGCACGTTTTGCAGCATCGATCATCAATAAGAGTTCCATCAGATTATCGGTAGGCGCATAGGTACTCTGCACCAAAAAAACATAATCGCCGCGAATACTCTCCAGAAATATGGGCTGAAATTCCCCATCACTGAAACGCTGGATATTGATCTTTCCTAAGGGTGCACCGAAACGCTGAGATATTTTTTCGGCAAGCTTCTGCGAACCGATTCCTGAGAAGATTTTTACTGATGGGTTCATAGCATTACGAATTGCAGCGAAGATAAAGATTCGATGAAGAAATTGTAAATTGCTTTGTATTAATTTTTAAACCTTGTAATCACAAGCGTTTTTCTTTGCATATTCTCCTCCATGAATGCTGACATATAAAAATAAATTCATGGATAAACTATCTATTAAAGATTGGGCCGAAGATGATCGCCCCAGAGAAAAACTCGTCTTAAAAGGTGCAGCATCTCTAAGTAATTCCGAACTGCTGGCCATCCTCATCAACAATGGCACGAAAGACAAAACAGCCGTTGATCTTGCTAAAGAATTATTGACCTCAGTTAACAACGATCTTCAAAAACTCGGCAAGCTTTCTGTACAGGAGTATCTGCAGCTAAAGATCAAAGGATTGGGCACTGCAAAGTCCATCAGCATTGCTGCTGCGCTGGAATTAGGCATCCGGAGAGATAGTGCCGCTCAAAAAAGAACAACCATCCTCGGCAGTAATGATATTGCCGGCTATCTGCGTGCACAATTACAATATAAAAAACAGGAAGTATTTGCCGTAGTATTTTTAAATCGCGCCAATAAGATCCTGCACCATGAGATCATCAGCGAAGGCGGTATCACCGGCACTGTTGCCGACCCGCGGATCATTTTAAAGAAAGCTCTGGAACACAATGCCACTGCGATCATCCTTTCACACAATCATCCAAGCGGTAATCTAAAACCTAGCCGGCAGGATCAGGAACTGACATACAAAATAAAAGAAGCGGCCAAATATTTCGACATCATCATTACCGATCACATCATTGTAAGTGATGAAGGTTATTTCAGTTTTGCAGACGAAGGAATACTTTAGATGGGTAGATGTGCAAATGTGTAGATGTGCAGATGTGTAGATGTGCAAATGGGCAGATGTGTAGATGAGCTAATGGTAGTTCTTGTTCTCATTTGCACATCTGCACATCTAATAATTTACACATTAATTAAGCTTGCGCCGTAGGTCCCCCAAAATTCATGGGTATCTCGATCTGTTCAAGGTCCTGAATGCTGCCGTTCACTGCTTCATATTTTTCGATATTATCGATCATGGCTTTCATGAAGCGTTTGGCGTGCATGGGTGTAAAG
>CAIMKO010000006.1 GCA_903841915.1 uncultured Chitinophagaceae bacterium
AAATAAGAAGGGATACTGCTTAAAATAAAAGCAAATGTATATGCCTTATACATGGCAAAGACCATGTTATAGGTATTGAGGTTTTTTCTTAAGCCAATATCAAAAATATCAGGAGATATTATGCCGGTAAGGCTTCCCGCCAAACGTCCACCCCAAATTCCTAATACTGCGGAAATGATAATTAAACATGGCACTACGATCAATGATGCCAGAATTTTAGGGAGGATGAGATAACTCTTGCTATTAATGCCCATAATCTCCAATGCGTCTATTTGTTCACTGATTCGCATATTCCCCAATTCGCTGGCGATCTTGCTACCTATCACGCCCGCCAGTACAATACTTAATACGGTAGGAGACAATTCCAGGATCATACTATCTCGAACAATCTGGGCAATGGTGGAGGCAGGCACCAAGGGACTTACCAATTGATACGCAGTTTGTACCGTTGTTACCGCACCGAGAAAGATAGAAATAATGATAACGATGGGCAATGCGCCAATCCCGATCTCCACACATTGATGCATTAGTTCCTTCCAATACATTTTATGATTCTCGGGCTTGGTGAACATCCCCTTTAACATCAATAAAAATGTACCGAAATGTGTGAAAAAACTCATGAAGTATCTTTTAAAAAACTAAAAATAGAAAACTAATCAGTGAAACCTATCTTTTTCTTTTTTTCAGTCTTTGCCACCAGTTTGTCTTTTGTACGGCTTCATGCGTATTGGTACGGCTTTTCATTTGGGCATCCACTACTGCAATCAATGCCATATTCACGATACTTCTTTCGCTGCTGCCCAACTGTAATACATGTACCGGTTTTTTCAGTCCCAATAAAATAGGACCGATCGCATCGGCACCGCCAATTTCTTTTAATAAATTATATGCAATATTTCCTGCGGTGAGATTAGGGAATATCAACACATTCACACTTTGGTCTACCAATTCGCTGAATGGATAATTGTCCTTCAGTATCTCGTTGTTAAATGCGAGACTACCCTGCATTTCACCATCCACGATCAGAGAAGGGTTTCTTTTCTTTACGATCTTCACTGCATCAGAAACCAATTTTGCTTCCGGTGAATCGCTGCTGCCGAAATTACTGTAACTCAACATCGCTATTTTAGGAGTGAGATTAAAATTCCTCACTTCTTTTGCAACAAGCATGGTAATATCGGCCAATTCTTCTGCCGTAGGATTAAAATTCACGGTTGTATCAGCTAGAAACAATGGCCCCTGTTTAGTTAATAATAAATACATCCCCGCGATCTTTGAAACGCCTTCTTCAGTTCCAATGATCTGCAACGCAGGACGAATGGCATCTGCATAATTTCTGGTAAGTCCTGATATCATTGCATCTGCATCACCTGTTTCCACCATCATACAGCCAAAATGGTTTCGGTCTTTCATGATCTTCACGCTTTCATATTGGTTATACCCTTTGCGCTGACGTTTCCTGAAAAACAGTTCACCGTATTCTTCTCGCTTCGCTTCCATTTCATTGGTCCTTGGATCGATGATCGGAATATCGGTGAGATCAATATTATTTTCATCTGCAATTTTCCTGATCTTGTCTTCTGCACCCAATAAAATCGGATAGGCAATTCCTTCATCATAAGCAATGCTTGCAGCTTTCAATATCTTCTGGTTATCTGCCTCAGCAAATACCAATCTTTTAGGATCGCTCTTTGCTTTACTGCCAATGGCACGCATCAACTGATTGTCCAACCCCAAACGTTTATTTAATTCGATGGCATATTCATCCCAGTTCTCAATGGTCTTTTGAGCTACACCACTTTCAATCGCTGCTTTGGCAACAGCAGGAGCTACAGTTGATAATAATCTCGGATCAACAGGCTTGGGAATGATATAATCCGGCCCGTAATTCAAACTTGTATGATTATAGGCCAGACTAACAATATCCGGTACAGGCTTTCTTGCCAATTCAGCCAAAGCCTTTACCGCAGCAAGTTTCATCTCTTCGTTTATTTTAGTGGCTCGAACGTCAAGGGCACCACGGAAAATATAGGGGAAGCCCAATACATTATTTACCTGATTGGGATAATCCACCCTTCCCGTTGCCATGATCAGATCCTTTCTTACACTGGTTGCATCATCATAAGAAATCTCAGGATCAGGATTGGCCAATGCAAATACGATTGGCTTTTTGGCCATCGATTTTATCATCTCTTTCGAAACAACATTACCCTTACTTAATCCTATAAAAACGTCTGCATCTTTAAAAGCAGTTTCCAAACTGCAATCCGGTCTTTTAGTAGCGAATTCCAATTTCATTCCATCTAACCCTTCCCGTCCTTCATGTATCAAGCCTTTGCTGTCGAACATGAAGAAGTTTTCTTTCTTTGCTCCCAGAGCAATGTATAACCTGCAACAGGATATAGATGCAGCACCTGCCCCATTTACCACAAATTTTGCATTCTCTATTTTCTTGCCCTGAATTTCCAGTGCATTCAATAAGGCTGCACTACTGATAATGGCAGTACCATGCTGATCATCATGCATCACCGGGATCTTCAGTCTTTCTTTTAAATGTTGTTCTATATAAAAG
>CAIMKO010000007.1 GCA_903841915.1 uncultured Chitinophagaceae bacterium
CGATACGAAATTCGATAGCGGCTGTGGATGGCCCAGTTTTTACGAGCCCATCAGCAAGGGGTCCATTATTTATTTACCTGATAATACTTTGGGCATGAAGCGTACTGAAGTGGAATGCGGTAGATGTAAATCACACCTCGGACATGTATTTGATGACGGTCCGCCACCAACCGGATTACGCTATTGTATTAACGGTGTGGTGCTTGATTTTGAAAAAGCCAAAGCCGCAGAAAAAAAATACGATGCTAAAAAGCAATAATAAATTGATCCCGGTTCATCCGGGATTTTTTATTTGCTGGCATTCAGATAACATCTTTTTAATACAGTAGATTTGCTTCATTAGCAAGTATTAATCTTTGTTGTATGAATGAAACAAAACTGAGTCATATTGCCGAAACTTTGATCGGCAGCGAAATAGTCAAATTGGGCAATGCTATCAACGTCAGGATCGCAAACGGAGAAAAGATCTATAATTATACGATCGGTGATTTTGACCCTAAAATATTCCCCATTCCACAGGAATTAGAAGATCTGATCATTGAATCCTATCAACAGAAAAATACAAATTATCCTGCCGGAGATGGCGTTTTGGAATTGCGCCAATCCGTTTCATCATTCATCAAACAATGGGAAGGGTTGGATTATTCTACCAGCGAAATTCAAATTGCATGTGGTGGCCGCCCATTGATCTATACGATCTTCAAAACATTTGTTGACAAAGGCGATAAAGTTATTTATGCAGCCCCATCATGGAATAATAATCACTATGCTCATTTAACAGATGCCGTGCATTGTTTGATTGAATGCAACGCAGAAAATGATTTCATGCCAACCGCTGCAGACATTGCACCGCACATAAAAGGGGCTACACTCATTTGCTTATGTACACCACAAAACCCAACGGGTACAACGCTTTCAAAGAATGAGTTAGAAAAGATCTGTGATCTTGTTCTAAAGGAAAATAATAGTCGTGCTGAAAATGAAAAGAAATTATATGTGATGTATGATCAAATGTACTGGATGCTTACATATGGCACAACCCAACATTATAATCCCGTTACGGTAAGACCCGAAATGAAACAGTACACTGTTTTTGTGGATGGCATCACAAAAGCTTTTGCTTCAACAGGATTACGTGTGGGCTGGGCAATGGGGCCCGCAGATATCATTTCAAAAATAAGAGCGATACTAAGTCATTTGGGCGCATGGGCCCCAATGGCTGAACAAAAAGCAGTTGCAAAATATCTATTACAAAAGGAGGCCATTGAACGTTATTTTGTTCATTTCAAATCTGCCATTGAAGAAAGATTGCATCGCATTTATGATGGATTCACAGCGCTCAAAGCAAAAGGGTTTATTGTAGATGTTATCACACCACAGGCTGCGATCTATTTAACCGTGAAAGTTGATCTCGTTGGTAAAACAACAGACGCCGGAAAGTTATTAGCCACACAGTCTGATGTAACGGATTATATTTTAAGTGAGGCAAAATTGGCCATCGTTCCTTTCTCTGCATTTGGGGCCAGTAGTGATAGTCCATGGTACAGGGTAAGTGTTGGTACTTGTAAATTGGAAGATCTGCCGGAACTGTTTAGCAAGTTGGAAGCAGCCTTACAAAAATTGAGCTGATCAGTTTTTAATGAAGAAGAATATAAATGGTCTTATATATTTTTCTGTAGCGAGCTTTTCAATCAAAAACCCCTTGTGAATGATTTTGTAACGATTAATATCGATTACTTCTGTAGCGCTGTAGAAATTTCGAACAGCCTCAGAAGAATCAAGAACCCTGCTTAGAAATGCAATTTCTTGTTTAAATTCTTCCGGATGAAGTTC
>CAIMKO010000008.1 GCA_903841915.1 uncultured Chitinophagaceae bacterium
TACAAAGGAATTGAGAAAGCGATTGTTGGTAACAGATTAGGAGATATTTGTTACGCTATTCAGGAGCATACAGAAAAAAAATATGGTTATGGTGTTGTGCGGGAATTGGTAGGACATGGTTTGGGAAGATCATTGCATGAAGATCCCCAAGTACCCAATTACGGTAAACGTGGTAATGGCCCGGTGCTGAAAGAAAATTTAGTATTGGCTATCGAACCAATGATCAACCTCGGAACAAAAGATGTGGTTACTGAAAATGATGGATGGACCGTAAGAACCAAAGACCATAAGCCTTCTGTTCATTTTGAACATGATGTCTGCATCAAGAAAAACAAGGCATTGATATTATCTGATTACAGCATAATTGAAGCTGCAGAAAAGGCAAACCTGAATTTGAATTCAAAATATTATTAACCACAAACCCTCTTTCAAAGAGGGTTTTTCGTTTCTTGCAGTATGCAACAAAAATTAATCGTTATAGGAGGTGGTGCTGCGGGATTTTTCTGTGCGGTTAATGCTGCAAGGATGAATCCTTCGCTGAAAGTCTTGATCATCGAAAAGAATAATAAAGTTCTCAGTAAAGTGAAAGTGAGTGGTGGCGGACGTTGTAATGTAACGCATGCCTGTTTTGAAATTAGTGAACTCATTAAAAAATATCCGAGAGGGCAAAACTTTTTAAAGAAGTCATTTCATTGGTTCAATGCTACAAACACGATCGAATGGTTTCAAGAACGAAATGTAGCATTGAAAACGGAAACTGACGGAAGAATGTTTCCGGAGAGCAACGATTCACAAACCATCATTGATTGTTTATTAAGAGAAGCAACAAAATATAATGTTGAGATGATGCTTAACTGCGAAGTGAAAGAAATAATTGCTGAAAACAATTCATTCATACTTCTTACTCCCGACTCCCGACTCCTGACTTCTGACTATCTCTGTATTGCCTGCGGCGGCTATCCTAAATCATCTCAGATGGACTGGTTGCAAAAGATCGGCCATTCCTTTGAAACACCTGTTCCATCTTTGTTTACATTCAATATTCCCAATAATAAGATCACTGAATTAATGGGCGTAAGTGTCGAAAATGCAACTGTAAAAATTGCAGGAACCAAATTGCAGGAACAAGCTCCTTTATTAATTACACATTGGGGAATGAGCGGTCCTGCTGTATTGAAATTATCAGCTTGGGGTGCGAGACAATTAGCAGATAAAAATTATCATTTCGAGATTTCAGTGAATTGGCTGGGGAATAGAAATGAAAATGAATTAAGAGATGAGTGGCTGTTTTTCAGAGATCGATTTGCTGCTCAAAAGATAGGCAATAAAAATCCTTTTGAATTGCCGAATCGTTTGTGGATTCATCTATTGAGAGAAAGCTTTATTGATGAATCATTGCGTTGGGCAGAACTGACTTCCAAGCAACAAAATAAATTGATCCAAACGTTAACTGCACAGACTTTTCTGGTGAAAGGTAAAACAACATTTAAAGAAGAGTTTGTTACATGCGGTGGTATAAAATTAAATGAGATCGATCCCAAAACGATGCAAAGTAAGATTGTCCCACATTTATTTTTTGCTGGCGAAATTACTGATGTTGATGGAGTGACCGGAGGGTTTAATTTTCAAAATGCATGGACCGGGGGATGGATCGCAGCAAAAGCTATTGCAGAGATCTCAACAGCTGGTTAATTGTAAAATTGCCTCATTGCCACATTGTTAGAAAAATGAAAGGATCGCGATGTAAAGCGATGCCATAAAAATACAGGGTTGGTATTAAAATAAAAGTGCCTCGAATTTCGAAGCACTTTTTTATTAAACGAAATTCGGGTTAACCTTTTTTCTTGGCAGCGTCTTTATTGGCTTTGTAACGCATATCAGGAGTGCCATCTTTTTTAGTTGGGCCTGCTGCAGGTTTAGCAGCTTCTTTGTTTTCTTTATAACGCATATCCGGAGTGCCATCTTTCTTGGTTGGTCCGGCTGTTGCAGGAGTTGCGGCTTTGGCTTTTTCTGCAGGTTTTGCAGCAGTAGCAGTGGCGGCAGGTTTTGCCTTTTCAACAGATTTAGTAGCTTCTTTTTTAGCAGGTGCTTTTGCATCCTTTTTTTCTTGTGCAATGATAGCAGTAGCGATGCAGGTTACTGCCATAAACAGAGCGAGGATCTTTTTCATATACAAGTTGTTTTTAGATGCCTAAAATAAGAAAATAAATTACATGAACAATTCCCAACCA
>CAIMKO010000009.1 GCA_903841915.1 uncultured Chitinophagaceae bacterium
ATTCAGCAGATCGATCTTTAGTGCATCACCATTATTCAGTTTTGATTGTACTACTTGTAAGTTAGCGGTCAAAAAGTTGATCAGACTATCCTGAATACTAATGGCTTTTTTCAGGAACACGATATTATAATAAATAACAGCCACTTGATAAGCCAGTTGGGCTTTTACGTTCTCTGCATTGTGCTTGGCATATTGCAGATCGTCTTTCGATCTGGTTACAGTTGCTTTCACCCTGCCGAAATCGAACAATGCATAAGATGCCATTACATTGCCGTTTAAATTATGCACGGGCGCAAACTGAAAATCGGTACCGCCTAATGGAATGACGATCTTTGGCTGAACAAATTCATAAGATGCATTACCGTTCACAACAGGAAGATTGTTGAGTTCTGTTAAGTTTACTTTTTCCTGTGCTGTGGTAATGGCACTTTCTACTTCTTTCACTTTAGGAAAATAAGTGAAGGATTGTGTAATCAGGCTTTTCAGTTCTGTATTCGCTTTAACCTGAGCCATTGCTGTATTTGCAGTGATCAATACGGTTAAGAAGATCAGATTTTTTTTCATTGTGCTTTATTTTAATTTCTTTAATTTTTTTCTCTCCCCCTTTAGGGCAATGTCATTAAGTAAAGGGTTGTCACTCTGAGGTTCTCGAAGAGTGATTAATGATTGTTCATTATGAAATCATGGTTCGAGTGCCTCACCATGACATCGTATTCCTTAACTTAATGCCATTGCTCTTTATGGACATCAATGCGATTCTGCTGCTGCTTTCATACTTGCCGCAATTTCTGCTGCCGATTTTTTCTTCACCCTTAAAAATACCACCAATGGAATGGCGATAATGAAGAAAAGCCCGATCAGTCTAAATGTATCTAAGTATGATAGATAGTATGCTTGCCTGTCAACAATATTATTTACAGTAGCCAATGCTTTGGTTCCTGCTCCGGCCACATCACCACCTTTGCTGATAATTCCTTGCGAAATAATATTTAGTCTTTCCGTTAATAATGGTGAACCGTTTGGAATAGAACTTACCAGATCCATTCTGTGTTGTGCATAACGATTAGCGATATAATTATTGGCCAGTGCAATACCAAATGCACCACCTAACTGACGGATCATATTATTCAGTGAAATACCTGAAGCATAATCTTTTGGTGCCAATCCGGCAACTGCCTGATTAATTAACGGCAACTGCACCATGCTGATACCTACTGCTCTTAAAGCCAATGGGAAAAAGAAATCCCATTTGCCTACATCAGGGCTCATGATCGAACTCGTATAACAGTAAGCAGCAAATAATAGAAATCCTGTTACTACAAATGGAATAGGAGATACGCCCTTACTCATCGTTTTGCCGATGATGGGCATCATGACGACCGTTATTAAGGTAGGTGCCAATAATGTCAAGCCGGTTTCATAAGCGGTAAATCCCAATACTCTTTGTGCCAGAACAGGGAATACAAATACGCTGGTAAATAATCCCAAGCCAACAATAAAAGTAAAGATGGTAGTGAATGCCAGATTTCGATTGCTTAATACTTTTAAATTAACAGCAGGGTGATCGATGCTTAATTCATAGGTGATAAAACCAATCAAACCTACTAATGCTAATATGGAAGTTATCCTGATGATCTCGCTGTTGAACCAGTCTTCCGATTCACCTCTTTCCAAAACATATTGCAGACAACCGATACCGACAGCCAATAATAAGATACCCGTATAATCGATCTTGATCTGTTTTTTCTTTTTGCCTTCCCCTTCTTTTTTCTCGATGAATGTGTAGGAAAGGAAAGTTGCAATGATACCGATGGGGATATTGATCATGAATATCAAAGGCCATGATGCATGATCGATGATAAAGCCGCCTAAAGTTGGACCCAGTGTTGGCCCTAATACAATTCCCATCCCGAATAAACCGGATGCGATGGGTCTGTCCTTCGGTTCAAATGCATCGAATAAAATAGCTTGAGAGGTTGATAGTAATGCACCACCTCCAACTCCCTGAACAAAGCGCCAGAGAATGATCTCGACCAGGCTTGTTGACTGCGCACACATGTATGATGCAGCCGTGAAGATGATCATGGAAACGATATAATAATTTCTTCTTCCGAAATATTCAGCCAGGAATCCGGTTAAAGGAATAATGATCACATTCGCAATGGCATAAGAAGTAATCACCCAACTGATATCTTCGATATTCACCCCTAAGCTACCGCTCATGTCGCTCAATGCAACATTCACGATCGATGTATCGATCAGTTCCATCACTGCAGCAGTAACGGTAGTGATTACAATAATAGCCCTAGCAAAACCTCTGGGTGTAGCCATTAATAAAACTTAATTATTGTTGTGAAAGGTGAAAAGTGAATTGTCAATAGTGAGATTTCAGTCTTCACTTTTGACAATTGACCATTCACTAATTTTTATTTTGTTTCAATGCTTACAAATACACTTAATCCGGCACGTAATTGTGTTTTGTATTTTTCAACATCATTGATATTGATCTTTACAGGAACACGTTGAGTGACTTTTACAAAGTTGCCGCTGGCATTATCCGGAGGAAGCAATGAAAATCTTGCACCTGTTGCATCACTCAAACTCTGAATGGTTCCTTTTAGTTTAAGATCGGGTAATGCATCAATTTCAATATTCACTTCTTTGCCGGGAATCAATTTGCTTAACTGATTTTCTTTAAAGTTGGCCACGATCCAGTAAGTACTGTCGTTCACGATTGAAAATAATGGGGTACCAGCCTGAATGAATTGTCCTTCAGAAACATTCTTCTTGCCGATCTTTCCTGATTGCGGTGCATAAATCTTTGTATAACTGATCTTGAGTTTTGTTTGATCGATCTTTGCCTGTTTAACGGCCAAAGCAGCTTCTGTCTTTTGAACTGAAGCATTTAAAACAGCGATTCTGCTTTCTGCAGAATTCAGGTCATTCTTACTGTTGTCTAATTGTTTCTGTGCTGTTTCCAATGCGAATTGTGAATCATCCAATTGTTTTTTGGTGATCGCTTCTGCAGTATATAGATTTTTATCCCGCTGCACATCTTCTTTCGATTTTTGCAACTTCACATTATTGATGTCAATAGTGCCCCTGTTTACACTTAAAGAAACAATGGCATTGTTCAGTAATGCTTTGGCATTGACGATATCAACTTCTGATTGTTTGTAATCAGCTTCCATTTCTTCCAGCTGACTTTGCAGTTCGGCATCGTCGAGCTCAACTACTAACTGACCGGTTTTTACGCTGTCGTAATCTTTTATGGCGATTGATTTTACATAGCCCGAAACTCTTGGTAATACTGGCGTGATCTGTGTTTCGATCTGAGCATTATCGGTAGTTTCATGGGTTAAAACATAGCTTATTTTTTTGTAACCGAAA
>CAIMKO010000010.1 GCA_903841915.1 uncultured Chitinophagaceae bacterium
CATTCATTCAGTGTATCGATTATCATTTGTAATAGGTTTCATCTAAATAGAACAACCCATCTTCCTTTTTCCAATACCAGAATTTTTTCTTGTAAACACAATACAGGCCACGTAAAGATTTTAGCGTGTACATATCAGGCACGTACAAGATCCTTGGCGGCACTGTTTGATAACGGTATTTAAGATTGGCGATCTCATTAGGTGTAAAAGCCCTTACTGTTTTTGAGTAATCAGTTTTGATATTCGCTTCTACGGGGATCTTATTTAACGGGGTTAATGTATTTCCATATCCATCCATGATGATCATTGCAGTAGCTGCATGTGCTACAGGGATCTCGGAAGCTGCGACAGGTGGAATTGCTATAGGATGCAGTTTCTTGCTGCAGGCTGTAAACAAGACTATCCCAATTACTGCCAAATACAGTGCTTTTTTCATGATGCAATGATTCATGAAGCATTGTCTAATACTGTGCCAGAAAGGGATTGTTAAAATGTAAAGTTTAGTAATTGCCTGTTTGTGAGTGTTTGCTGCCCACCATCTTTCAGATTTTTCAGGTTACAGTTTCCTTCTTCCAATTCTTTGGTGCCGATAATAACTGCATAAGGAATTTGCTTCTTATCAGCATATTTGAACTGCTTATCGAATTTTGTTTGTTCATGATACATTTCGCAGCGTATATTTTTTGCACGCAATTGCTGCATCAAACCGAAAGCGGCTTTACTTTCTGCATCACCTAAATTAAAGAAAAGGACCTGTGTGGCTATTTGCACAGTTTCAGGAAATAAGTTCAATTCTTCCATCACATCATAGATGCGGTCAACGCCAAAAGAGATACCTACACCAGGAATATTCGGTACATCGAATGTACCGGTAAGATCATCATAACGTCCGCCGCCGCCAATGCTTCCCATTTGAACCCCTTTCGCTTTTACTTCGAAGATGATGCCGGTATAATAGTTTAAACCACGGGCCAATGTGAAATCAATCGTTAGTCGGGAGCCTGCCTGTCCGGTAGGCAGGTCGTTAGTCGGGAGTGAATAGTTAAGCAAATATTCGATTTCGTCCATTCCCTTATTTGCGGTTAGGTTATTGCCCATCAAATGTTTTATGGCCAGCAACTTTTCATCATTGCTTCCACTGATAGATAGATATTTTTCAATGATGTTGATCTGCGATCCATTTAATCCTCTTTGTGCTAATTCTTCTTTCACTTTTTCAATACCTATCTTATCTAATTTGTCAATTGCAATAGTAATGTCGATCATCTTATCAGCCCCGCCGCATAATTCTGCCAGTGCTGCTAAAAGTTTTCTGCTATTGATCTTTATCTCAACATCAACACCTAATTTTTCAAATGCGGTTGCATAAATATTGGCAAGTTCCACTTCATTCAGCAAAGAATAGCTTCCCACCACATCACAATCGCATTGATAGAACTCACGGTAGCGGCCACGTTGCGGACGGTCGGCTCTCCACACGGGTTGTATCTGATAACGTTTAAAGGGGAATGTTAACTGCCCATGATTCATGGCCACATATCTTGCAAAGGGAATGGTGAGATCGTAGCGTAAAGCACGTTCCGTAATGCCTTTTGTATTTTTCCCAATCAGGATTTTTTCAAAATCTTCTTTTACCTGTTGCTGTTTGGCGGGATTGTCTAAGCCGTTATTTAATATTTTGAAGATCAGTTTATCACCTTCATCACCATACTTTCCCATTAAAGTATCCAGGTTTTCCATAGCGGGTGTTTCCAAAGGCTGAAAGCCATATACTTCAAACACAGAGCGGATTGTATTAAAAATATGATTCCGTTTGCGAACTGTTTCGGCATTAAAATCTCGGGTTCCCTGCGGTAAACTTGGTTTAGACATGTAAATAATTGTGCTGGAAAAGTTATCTATTATTTTTTAATTTCTACTGGTTCGTATTTTTTTATTACTGCGGCACAGGCCAGATCCAATAATTTATAAACACGGTGATAGGCTTCTTCGGTTCCGTACCAAGGATCGGGCACTTCTCTGTTCTCAAAAGGATGTAGTTCATTCAGGAGCAAATCAACTTTGTTTTCATTCCACAGATCCTGACTGATCGTTTTCACTTCTTCATAATTATCCGAATCCATCACATAGATCTTATCGAAATGCTTGATATCGTTTTTATGAAACTGCCTTGCCTGTTGAAAAGAAATATCTACGCCGTTCAATTTCGAAACTTTCTGTGATAACCGATGTGGTGCTTCTCCAATATGATAATTACCCGTGCCGGCACTGTCAATGGTCCAGTGCAATCCTGCTTTTTTAGCCTTGTCCCTTAAAATCCCTTCCGCCAGTGGGCTTCGGCAAATATTGCCGAGGCATACCATTAAAATCTTCATTCGGCAAAAATATATTGAAAACGAATAGGCATTCAGTTAAATAAATATCTTTTTACAGAAGGTAGTGGTAAGGTTGTATTACGGGGTTTTTTCCCTAACCGCCTGAAAGGTTAGCCTCGTCATTGGCGTACTTGAAATAGGGTTTCTTATAGGCTCTTTACTATCTGCTTCGGAGTAAGTCCCTTATTTAACGGACTTACTCCGAAGCGGGTACGAAGAAGATACAAATGAGGTATGAAGAAAAAGTACTTGTCTTAAAACTTATCTGCATAAGGGCAATTTCCCATCTATACTACCATTTGATTTTGTTTAATTTGGAAATAACATGTTACAGTATGGAATTATTCAGCTCCTGCATCTCAATATAAACACAGCGCTCTGTTTTATTTTTCTCATCATTAAAAAATAATTTATGAAGCCCGAACTCATCTTAGAGAGCGATGTGTTAGACATTGTTTTCGAAAATAAGAATAAAGCATATGGTGCTTACGAATTACGCAGGCACTACAACAGACGATTAAAACAATCGCTACTTGTTACTTTTTTATTGGTGCTTGTTTTTGCTTTTCTGCAAAGCTGGAAAGTACCGCATAGGAAAGGAGGTTTTATGATCGAAAATTTTGATTCACTGAAACTGGTGGAGATGAAATTAAAACCGGATGAACCTGTTGAGAAACCAAAGGAAAAGATCATACAACCTAAGAAGATAGCCGAAATAAATTATGAAACTATTGTGGTAAAGCCTGATAATGAAGTAAAAGACAGTTTACCAACTATTGAAGATATTAGGGATAGAAATATCAGTAATAGAAATGTGGAGGGAGATAAAGTTTCTCCGGATGAAAGGATCAAACCTTCATCAAACGGAGATAATTTAAATGTTGCAACAACGGAAGATTCAGAAGATATGAGGCCTTTACCAATAGCTGAATTCATGCCTGAATTTCCGGGTGGGATGGAAGCATTTTTGAAATTCATGCAAAGAAATGTGAAGCAGCCCGATGATATGGAAGAAGCTCAAAAGCTGGTGGTAGTAGCAGAATTCGTTGTTGACAGAGACGGAAATATCAGCGATCTGAAAATCGTTCAACATGCAAGAGCTGACCTTGATGCAGAAGTGCTCAGGGTCATTAAAAAGATGCCGGTATGGAAACCGGGAATGCAAAACGGAAGAAAAGTTCCTGTATTCTGTAAATTACCAGTGACATTTGTAGCAAGTGAATAAAATAATTATCTAAATTGCTCCACCCGAATTGAATTTATTGTTAAATGGAAAACGATTACCGAGATAAGCAGAGAAAAAGTTTTACTTTGATGCGTTCTGTCAGAGATTTTACCATGGCAATATTATATCTTGCCATGGCAACAGTATTGTTCTTTGGAGATAAATGGAAAATAAGTCAGGTGATCGCTTTAAACGATGCCTGGGGCAAATCATTCAGCTATTTTTTTGGCGCTATCTGCTTGCTATATGGAGGTTTCAGATTGTATCGCGGAATTAAGAAGGAATATTAAATGAAGAGAGTATTTTATTTTTTAACGCTGTACATCTTTCTATCAGTATCCTGTAAAAACGAATCTGATAAAACAACCATTCAAACAGACACACCCAAAAAAGGGACCATTTATATCAGTGTGGATGAAAGTTTCAGGCCGGTAATGGAGCAGGAGATCAAAGTGTATCATTCTTCTTACCCCGAAACAAATATCATCGCCTCTTATAAACCCGAAGTAGAATGTTTTAAAGATCTGATGAAGGACAGTACCCGGATGATCGTGGTAGCAAGGGGTTTAACAAAAGATGAAACAGCCTATTTTGAGAATAAATTGTCTTTTCAGGCGCAGGTGGCATTGGTGGCTTATGATGCAGTTGCTGTGATCGTGAATATTCATTCGAGAGACAGCGTATTCAGTATTGCAGACCTGAAAGATATTCTCAGCGGTAAAAAAAGCACGGTTGCGATCATGGATGGTAAAAATGCAACCAGTTCGGTAAGGTATTTGCAGGATAGTGTATTAAGAGGGGCATCGTTCGGTAAAAATGTTGTTGCGGTGAATGGGAGTGAGGCAGTGATCGAAGCGATCAAAAAAAATGAGAACGCGATCGGTTTTGTTGGATTGAGTTGGGTGGGCAATATTGACGAACCCAAACAAAAGGAAGATTTAAGTAAATTGCGATTAGCATTGATAGAATGTGTAAAATGCACTGAAAAAGATATGTTTGCCAAACCTTCACAGTCAACCATCACATTTGGTCAATATTCTTTAGCAAGGCCTTTGTACTATATTGTAAAAGAAAATGCAGTTGGATTGGGAACAGGTTTTGTGAATTTCATGAGTCTGGAAAGAGGACAATTGATCTTCAGGCGCTCGGGACTGGCACCGGCTAAAATGAGTTTTTTAAAGCGTAACAGTAAAATAAAAGAGCAAGAGTAACCTTTATAACTTAAATGAAACATGATGAAGAAGATCATTACTTTTTTTGTTGCAGCATTGGTAGCTGTCAATCTTTTGAATGCCCAGACAATTGCTGAGGCTATCAAGAACATGAACTATAAGAAGAACAAGACAGCCACTGAGATGATGAAGAAGCTCTATGACGCTAATTCAAAAGACCCGCAAACAATATATTGGTATGGTCAGGCTATCCTGTCAGGAACCGGAGATCCAAGTCCTGCGGAACTGGCTGCTGCAAAAGCTGTTTATCAAAAAGCTTTGGCAGATGCTGTAAATGATCCTTTCATTTGGGTAGGAATGGGCCATATTGAATTGCAGGAAGGAGGTAATCAGAACAGCGCCAAACAAAAATTTGAACAGGCTATCACTGCTACTAAAACTAAGAAGGGTGATAATCCCGATATCTTAAATGCGATCGGTCGCGCCAATGCCGATGGCGGTATTGTGAACGGAGATCCATTATATGGTATTGAAAAATTAAAGCATGCTGCAGAGATCAATAAGACCAATCCTGACATTTATAATAATATGGGCAGATGCTATCGTAAATTGGGTTCTGAAAATGGAGGCGAAGCCGTAAAATCTTTTTTAGAAGCTTTGGCACGTGACCCAAAGAATGTGATCGCATTTTATCAGATCGGTCAGATCTATTTGAGTCAGAATAATAAAGATGCATTTGAGTCTTCATTTAATAGTGCCATTTCTGCCGATCCTACTTTCCCGCTTGCTTATTTTTCTTTTTTCAGATACTATGCTGAAAGAGATGTAAACAAAGCGAAAGAGTATCTGGATAAATTTTTACAGTATGCAGATAAGGACCCAGTCAATGATCTTTATTATGCCGAGTATTTATTCCGTGCAGGCAAATACAATGAATCCCTTGCAAAGACAAAAGAAATTGAAGCAACAGTTGGTGTTAATACCATACCGCATTTAAACATTCTGTATGCATATGATTATGACAGGCTGGGCGATTCTGTTCAGGCAAAATCGTATGCCGAAAAATATTTTGCAAACGCACCTGCGAGTAGCATTACACCCGCAGATTATGATCTGGCCGTAAAAGTATTCACTAAATTTATCGGAAGTGAAATGCAAGCTGTAGGCTATCTGGAAAAAGCAATGGCTAGCGATACCAGCAGAGTGAACAAGCTCACTTACGCCAATCAGGCTGCTTTTGTTTTAGGTAAGGGAAAATTATATGCCGAACAATTAAAATGGTACCAAAAAATTGTTGAATTAAAAGGAGGGCCGGGCGAGGTTGATTATTATAATCTTACCAATGCAGCTTTTAATGCAAAGGATTATGTTCAAACAATGGCCATTGCAAAAAATTATATTGCGGCATTTCCGGATAAGCCCCAGGGTTATAATTTTAATGTGCGGGCTGCAAAAGGAATCGATACAACAACGGCTATCGATCCTATTTTACAGCAGAATGATTTTTTCATGAAGGATATTGATAAAAACAGGAAATCGATCTTTAATAACTATTATTTCCTTCTGGTGTATTATGGCGAGAAATTGAAAGACAATGTAAAAGCCATGGAAGTCTGCGATAAAATGCTGGCTTTGTATCCAAATCCGGGAGAAGAAAATGATTTTATCTTAAAAACGAAAGATGTATTGCAAAAAGCATTGAATCCACCACCTGTCAAATCAGGAAAATCAGCCGGTAAAAAACCAGCCGGAGCAGGTTCAAATTAGTTAAATTCAAAAAAAACTCCTCTAATCTGAGGAGTTTTTCTTTTGTATGCCTGGCTGTCTTATTTTTGCAACTCATTTCAAAAGCAGATCCCATGAATTGGCTTCCCTTATTACTAGATGCAACTGAAAGTACTGCTGCCAATTATTTCCCGATCGGTATTCAATTGATCTTTGCTGCAGGGTTTGTAGCATTTATGATCGGAATATCAGCATGGGTTGGCCCTAAGCGTAACACAAGCGATAAATTGGCAAGTTTCACCAGCGGTATCGCTACCCACGGTGATGCTCGTCAGCCCATGGCCATTAAATATTTTTTAGTGGCTATTTTGTTTGTATTATTTGACGTGGAAGTGATATTCTTTTATCCATATGCCGTTAACTTTAAAGCTTTGGGTTGGGGCGGATTTGAAGCTGTATTGATGTTTGTAGCATTTTTCCTGGTTGGATTCATTTATATCATCAAGAAAGGTGCACTGACCTGGGAAGACTAAATAATGTGACAATTTGAAAATTTGAAAATGTGCAAATGGAGAACATAATGTTTTTAAGTTTGTTATCATTTTAAAATTAGTGACTTTAAATTTTCAAATTGATTGATTTTCAAATTTTCAAATTTTAACTATGCGTCCTGTACGTTTTAATATTCATCCTAAAGAAGCCGTTACTTCCAGTGCTATCAGTGTTACTGAAGCACCTGCAGGATATACCGGCGACGGGTTTTTTACAGCCAAGCTGAGTGATGTTGTTGGGCTGGCCCGTAAAAATTCTATCTGGCCTTTACCATTTGCTACATCTTGCTGTGGTATTGAATTCATGGCAACTGCTGCGGCACATTATGATTTGGCAAGATTTGGTGCGGAGCGTATGGCTTTTACACCCAGACAATGTGATCTTTTGATGGTAATGGGAACGATTGCGAAAAAGATGGGACCTGTATTAAGGCAAGTGTATCTTCAGATGGCAGAACCAAGATGGGTTTTAGCCGTTGGAGCTTGTGCAAGCAGTGGCGGTATCTTTGATTCGTACAGTGTATTACAGGGTATTGATCAGATCATTCCGGTGGATGTATATGTGCCGGGTTGTCCTCCCCGTCCGGAAGCGATCCTGGATGGATTTATGAAGATCCAGGAACTCGTTGGACAAGAAAGCATTCGCAGAAGAAACAGTACACAATACAAAGCATTGTTAGATACATACGGAATTCAATAAAGAACTCATGGCATTAAGCAACGAAGAGATTAAAAATAAATTGACAGAAAAATTCGGTGATGTCCTCACCAATTTTGATGAACCTTATGGTATGCTTTCTTTTGAAGCGCCCAAAGACATGAATTTAAAAGTGTTGCAGTTTTTGTATGATGAAGAATCATTGCATTTCCAATTCTTAACGGATCTCTGCGCAGTACATTATCCTGATGATAAAGGACGAGAACTGGCGGTGGTATACCATCTGCATAATCTGGTTGAAAATGTGCGTATTCGCTTAAAAGTGTTTACCGGTATTGAAAAACCGGATGTGTTTACTGCAACAAAATTATTTTCAGCAGCCAATTGGATGGAAAGAGAAACCTTCGATTTCTTTGGAGTAAATTTTGTGGGACATCCTAATTTGAAAAGAATATTGAATGTGGAAGAGATGAATTATTTTCCTTTGAGAAAAGAATTCCCGATGGAAGACCAGACAAGAGTTGATAAGGATGATGAGATGTTTGGAAGGGGAGGATCAATTATTTAATGTGCAGATTTGAGAATGTGCAAATGAATAAAGAACAAATTGTTTGTATGAATTGGTATTATTGGACACAAGCTAACAGAACAAAAGTTTATGCAATAATAGTTGTATTGGCCATCCCTGTTATGCTTTTTTCAAAATCAGAACAATTAAGATCTTTCTGTTTAGGGGTTTCATCAGTAAGTGTTATTTATTTTATTTGGTTAGGAATTGAAAGGATCAGAAACAGAAATAAAAATATTGTTGAATAGCGATAAGAAAGTACAAGAGTGCGATTCTTTCACTGAAAGAATCGAAGTTTAATTGAAACAAAAAGCCGGAAACATAAAATAGAAAATGCAAGAAACGCAACATCATATTATACTGCCCGAAGGCTCGATAGAGAAGCAAACGAATACGTTGAATCTGGGTCCAACCCATCCTGCAACGCATGGTGTGATGCAGAATATCCTGGAGCTGGATGGCGAAAGGATCGTATCGGCAGAACAGACGATCGGTTATATTCATCGTGCATTTGAAAAGATCGCGGAACGCAGACCCTTGTATCAAATCACCACCTTAACAGACCGATTGAATTATTGCAGCAGTCCCATCAATAATATGGGCTGGCATCTGACCTGTGAAAAATTATTGAAAGTAAAAACACCGAAAAGAGTTGATTATTTACGTGTGATCATCATGGAATTGGCAAGGATCTCGGATCATTTGATCTGTAATTCTATTGTTGCAGTAGATGCAGGTGCTTTTACCGGGTTTGTTTATGTAATGCAATACCGGGAATTAATTTATGAGATATATGAAGAAATATGCGGCTCCCGTCTTACTACTAATATTGGGCGTATTGGCGGTTTTGAAAGGAATTTCACAGCTACGGCATTTACGAAACTCGAGAAATTCTTAAAAGAATATCCGAAAGTTTTGAAAGAGTTTGAAGGACTCTGTTTACGCAACCGCATTTTCATGGACCGACTCCTGCATACAGGCGGCATCAGTAAGGAACGTGCATTGAACTACGGATTCACTGGTCCAAATCTTCGTGCAACAGGTGTTGATTATGATGTGCGTGTGCATTCGCCTTACAGTAGTTATGAGGATTTTGATTTTATTGTTCCGGTTGGACAAACAGGAGATAATTACGATCGTTTTTTAGTGCGTGAGGAAGAA
>CAIMKO010000011.1 GCA_903841915.1 uncultured Chitinophagaceae bacterium
GTGGCGGTGAAGAATACAAGATACGCAGGAAGTTGATTGAGAATAACTTGGTGGATGCGATTTTGGTGTTGCCGCAAGATATGTTTTATACCACCAATATTAGCGTTACTATTTGGATATTAAACAAGAATAAAAAAGCCCATAGCCGCTGTATAGGTGATACACAACGTCATTACCGAGATCGTGAACAAGAAATTTTGTTCATGGATTTACGACAAATAGGAGAACCTTTTGAAAAGAAATTTATTCAGTTTGGTTCTCAACACATTAAGGATATTGGCAGCACGTATCATGCTTGGCAACAAGACTCTAACGCTTACCAAAATATTCCAGAATATTGTTATTCCGCAACACTCGACGAAGTTGCAAAAAAAGACTTTTCACTGGTGCCCAGCAAATATATTGAATTCATCAATCGTGATGAGAATATTGATTTTGATGAAAAAATGTCAGCCTTGCAAGCTGAGTTTTCCGATTTACTTAAAGCCGAAACAGAGTCTAAGAATGATCTATTAGCCGTATTTAAAGAGTTGGGTTATGAGATCAAGCTATAGAAAGATTGGTGAATATATTCAGCTGGTTGATGAACGGAATAAAGGCCTACAAGTACAGCAGCTTTTGGGCTTAAGTATCTCAAAACAATTCATTCCTTCTGTAGCCAATATTATCGGCACAGATATGGAGAATTATAAAATCATTCGCAGAAATCAGTTTGCTTGCAGCACTATGCAGGTAAGGCGTGATAAAAAAATGCCTATTGCATTGTTACAGGAAGTAGATGAAGCTATTATTTCACAGGCTTATCTAGTATTCGAAGTAAAAGACTCAAGTGAACTTTTGCCTGAATATTTAATGATGTGGTTTACTCGTTCTGAATTTGACAGAGAAGCCTGTTTTAATGCTGTTGGCGGTGTACGAGGTAGTTTAGAGTGGGAAGATTTTTGCGATATGCAATTCCCCATCCCCGCCATCACCAAACAACAAGAAATAGTTAAGGAATACAACGTAATCCAAAACCGCATAGCCCTAAACCAGCAACTGATAAAAAAGCTAGAAGAAACCGCACAAGCTATCTACAAGCAATGGTTTGTTGATTTTGAATTCCCCGATGAAAACGGCAAACCCTATAAAAGTAGTGGTGGTGAAATGGTTTTTAATGAGGAATTGGAAAAGGATATTCCAATAGGGTGGAATATTGTAAGCATTAAAGATTTTTCTCAAAGAATTAGGTCTGGGGGAACTCCTAGTCGTAATGAGATTAGTTATTGGAACAGTAATGATATCCAGTGGTTAAAAACAGGTGAAATAGCAAATAAAGTCTTAGTAGATTCAGAAGAATATATTTCAATACTTGGTATGCAAAATAGTTCAGCGAAAATTCTGCCTGTTAATACGGTATTGGTTGCAATGTATGGCGAGGGTAAAACAAAGGGGCAAAGTGGATATTTAAGATTTGAAGCAACGGTTAATCAAGCTTGCTGTGCCGTGATATGTGGTGATGAAACATTATCGAGTCTTTTGTATTATTTTTTTAGAGTAAATCAAGAAAGAATAGCTAGTTTAGCTAATGGTGGAGCACAACCAAACTTGAGTAAAGAACTGATTGAAAATATAAGAGTAGTTAAACCAGATATGACGGCTATGAAAAAACACCCATTTATTCA
>CAIMKO010000012.1 GCA_903841915.1 uncultured Chitinophagaceae bacterium
ATAATGGTAAATTGACCGGTGGTAAATTTGTAATTGACCTTACAACTGTTAAAGCTGATGCAGGTGAAAAATTGGAAGGACATTTAAAAAGCCCTGATTTCTTTGATGTTGCAAAATTTGCTGAAGCAACTTATGAGATCACAGCTGTAAACTATACTTCAGCTACTACTGCTGATATTATCGGTAACCTTTCTTTGAAAGGAGTTTCAGTACCTGTTAAGTTTAGCACTGTTATCCGCAATATTGATGACAAGAAATTCTTTGCTCAGGCCAATTTTACAATTGACAGAACTTTATGGGCATTGAATTATGGTATTGGAATGGTGAGCAATGATGTTCAGGTTGCCGTATTCTTATTTGCAAATAAATAATCCGGAAGAATCATCTTATTATATACCCTCTCTGTGAATAATTGCCCTGCTGTAAATGCGGGGCAATTTTATTTTTATAGGTATCGCTCTTCTAAGATCTGTTTATGGTGCAGTGCATGTCCGTACACAATGAATGCCAAAGCTTTTACTGTGATAGGATTGCCATTGGCAATTCCCTTTTGCTGCAGTTGTTCTTCTGATAAAGACAATAAAAAATGATCGGTCGCTTTTCTTACCGATACAAATTCTTCTTTTAACGATTGGAGGATCCTGGGATGCGTATTCGCATTTGCTGCATATTCATTCTCATTAAAACCCGGCAGGGGCACACTGTCCTTTCTTGCAATGGTCAAAGCCCGATAGATCATGATCCTTTCAGTGTCTATCATGTGCTGCAAAAGATCTTTAACGGTCCATTTATCCTCGGCATAAGCATATTCTGCTTTTGATTCCGGTATGTTATTGACAAAATGATTTAAGATACTGCTGTTATTACTGATAAGCTCTTTAATGGTCTCACTTTTGGTCTTGTCGATATATTTTTGGTAGAAAGGCCCAAAATCGCCTTGGTTCGGTCTGGCCATTACTAATTGGGTTTAGTGTTTTTAAAAGTTGATTTTGGTAGTTTCTCATTCTGTTTCATCGGCTTCATATTGGAGGCAGCTACAACTGCGGCATAAGCATTTATGATGCCACCGGTTCTGCATAATTCAGTAAAAGATACGGATTCATTTTTTGTTCCCGGCTTTATTGCTTTCACCGAAGGATCGGGAACCGTAACTGATTGCTCTATGGCCAGTTTTACTTGTTGTGCCGTGAGATCAGGAAAATAGCTGCGTATCAATGCTGCGAGTCCTGCCACAACAGGGGCAGCCATACTGGTACCCTGCAGATTCCCATATTCATGTTTACCCGGAAGCGTTGAATAGATCTTTACACCCGGTGCAAATACATCAACAGATTCTTTACCATAATTGCTGAAATCTGCCACCAGCCCGCCGCCTTTTAATCTCGGATCACTGCTGGCACCTACTGTGATAAAATTAGTTGCCTTTGTTCCTGCAGAAAGATAAACAGCATTAGGATAATTTTCTTTTGCGTCAATATCTGTTGATTCATTACCTGCTGCATGTACGATCACTACATCTTTTAATTCTGCATAATGAATGGCACTGTCGATCCATCTTTTATCGGGCGAATAAGATTTACCAAAACTCATGTTGATCACTTTCGCACCATTATCCACTGCGTAAAAAATTCCCAGCGCAATATCTTTATCATATTCATCTCCATCTGGCACCACACGCAGCATCATTACTTTCACATTATCTGCTACACCATCCATGCCCAGGCCATTATTTCTTTCTGCTGCAATGATCCCTGTAACATGTGTTCCGTGCATGGGAGTTGGACCCATCACATCGGGGTTGCCATAAAATTTATCATTGATATTATTGTAATCGTCTTTGATGAAATCGGCACGGTAATCAGGCGGCGGATTATCCTTTGCATTGATGGATTCTTTTTTTCCTTCCACGTATTCATCCAGTTCGGTGATCGTAGTAGTATTTTTTTCGTCAGGATCGATACCGATCATTTTCATGCAGGAGAGATATCCGAATTTTGCATCCCTTCCTTGTTTTGTTTTAGGCTCTAATGTTTCTAACTTTTCACAGGTATATTCATTAATGCCCAGGTCTTCACGCAGTATCTTATCATGTTTTTTAATTGCTTTTGCTGTCATTTCCAGAAACATGATCTCCATTTGTTCTTCACCACTCTTATTCAGTTCCTTTGCAGCCTTTTGCCACATTGCATATTGAAACTTTTCATTTTCATTCAGTGTATTGCTGTCAAGGCCGGGAACAGTAAATTTATTTTTGAAACGGTGATATACCCTTGATCTTTCATCACTTGCTTTTTTAAGGTCTCGGCCATCTTTACCTCCTAAGAAATTCCATCCGAAAATATCATCGGTATAACCATTCTTATCATCGTCTTTTCCATTACCTGCAATTTCTTTCGGATTGCGCCATAATATATTTTTCAGGTCTTCCTGAGTGGTATCTACACCACCATCCAATACTGCCACTAAAACAGTCTTTGACCTTTTATCTTTCTCTTTCAGGAATTGATAAGCTCTGTCGAGGCTTATTCCGTAAACTGAATCTTTGGCAAAGTCTAATAAATGCCAACCATGCGGCACATCAGATTGGGCAATAGAACAAAAAAAAGAGAAGAGGAAAATGATTCCAATGGCAAGATGTTTCCTTAGCATAGTTGAAGTAAGATTAGGCAAATGCAAATTTGTGGAATGATATTGATATAATAGCAATACCAAAGAGATTTAGGGAATTGTTAAGGAACTGTCAACCTTCTGAGAGCTTTCTGTAGTCCTCTCTTACGGGATAAAATACATCCAACAGTTTACAATCTGTAATGGCAAATCCCGAATGTTTTGTATTGGATGGAATGATGACCAGTTGCCCTTCTTCAAAAACAACAGGCTTTCCATCGAGTGTGAGTTGAAATTTCCCTTCCTGAATGATGGAGACCTGTTCATGTTGATGAGAATGTTCGGGTAATGTTTCACCCGCTTTGGCTTCCACGAAAGAGAAGGTCATCTTTTCAGTATGGATCAGTTTGGCTGCATATCCTTTTACAAGTTCTTTCGCAGTGATATTTTTAAGATCGATCAATGACATAGTTATCTTTTAAAAATTAAATTGAATGCCCTGGGCCAATGGTAATTTATCACTCCAGTTGATGGTATTGGTTTGCCGGCGCATATAAGCTTTCCATGCATCACTGCCGCTTTCTCTTCCACCGCCTGTTTCTTTTTCACCACCAAATGCACCGCCGATCTCTGCACCGCTTGTTCCAATGTTTACATTGGCAATACCGCAGTCACTTCCCCCATGGGATAAGAATTGTTCGGCTTCACGCATATTCAAAGTCATGATGGAGGAAGATAATCCTTGCGGCACCTGATTCTGATAAGCGATCGCTTCATCAATGCTTGAATATTTCATTAAGTATAAAATAGGAGCAAAGGTTTCGTGCTGTACGATCTGTAGTTCATTGCTTACTTCTGCGATACAGGGTTGAACATAACAACCGCTTTCATAGCCTTCACCTGTTAATACGTATCCTTCGACCACAAATTTTCCACCTTGCTTTTTGCATTGCTCAATAGAAGAGAGATATGATTCAACTGCTTGTATATCGATCAAAGGTCCTACATGATTATTACTATCTAGAGGATCACCGATCTTTAATTGTTTATATGCGGTAACTAATTTCGCTTTGAATATTTCGTATACACTTTCATGAATGATCAGTCTTCTTGTAGAAGTACATCTCTGTCCGGCTGTACCTACTGCCCCAAACACGGCGCCTATTAAAGACATTTCGAGATCTGCATCTTTAGAAATGATGATGGCATTATTGCCGCCGAGTTCTAAAATTGTTTTACCCAATCTTGCAGCAACTGCAACACTTACTGCTTTGCCCATGCGGGTAGAACCGGTTGCACTGATCAAAGGGATCCTTGTGTCATTGCTTAACCATTCACCAATATCTTTTCCGCCATTTACCAAACAACTTACACCATCGGGTACATTATTCTTTTCAAAAACTTTTGTAACAATATGCTGAATGGCAATGCCGCATAAGGGCGTTTTTTCGCTGGGCTTCCAGATGCAAACATCTCCGCAAACCCATGCTAATGCAGCATTCCAGCTCCATACTGCAACAGGGAAATTAAATGCGGAAATGATACCTACGGTTCCTAATGGATGCCATTGTTCATACATTCTGTGTTTATATCTTTCGCTGTGCATGGTTAAGCCGTATAATTGACGCGATAGCCCTACAGCAAAATCGCAGATATCGATCATCTCCTGAACTTCACCATAACCTTCCTGCAAACTCTTGCCCATTTCGTAACTTACTAATTTGCCTAAGGGTTCTTTATAAGTTCTTAATGCATCGCCTAATTGCCTAACTATTTCTCCGCGTTTAGGAGCAGGCCACATTCTCCATATTGCAAATGCTTCTTGAGATTTTAATACGGTATGTTCAAATGCTTCCTGGTCTGTTGCAATAACAGAAGCGATCAGTTTGCCATCAACAGGAGAATAGCTGTCAATTTTTGCAGCATTATTTTCAATCCATTCAAGGCCGGTAGAAGTGCCATGATTATTTTTTTCAATATGCAATTGTTCTAAGAAATTCATCTTTTTTCAATGTTTAATCATCAGATAAATTGACTTTTTTTTGAAAACCTATAGCAAGATATTCATCTTCCATTAATATCGTTACAAAAATGATTTCAATCATTTTTTTTGCTGATTAATCAGAGTCTCTTTGCATAAAAATAAAGGTGTGGGAACATTGAACTTTTGACCTACCTTAATTTCCGAAAACGACTATTGATTGCCGAAAGAAAAATGAGTATTTTAATTTTTTAAATTTTTCAAAAAAGAAGCTTATGTATCAAGAAAGCAAATTCCCTTTTCAACAAGCATCACCTGCTAAATCAGAGTTAGAAACATGGGTTAACAGTATTGCCAGACATTGTGAAGCTGATGCCATTCATTGGTGTGACGGTTCGCAGACAGAATATGATAGTTTATGTCAATTATTGGTGAAGAAGGGTACATTCATTCCATTGAATAAGGAAAAACGTCCTAACAGTTTTGCCTGTTTCAGTGATCCAAGCGATGTAGCCAGAGTAGAAGACAAAACCTTTATCTGTAGCCGCGTAAAAGAAGATGCCGGTCCTACCAATAACTGGATGGATCCAAAAGAAATGAAGACCATCCTGAATAATCTGATGGAAGGTTCTATGAAAGGAAGAACATTATATGTTATTCCGTTTTGTATGGGTCCTGTTGGTTCTCCATTTTCCAGATATGGTGTTCAGTTAACCGATTCAGAATATGTGGTGGTAAATATGCGTATCATGACACGCATGGGTGAAGATATCTTACCTCATTTGCAGAAGAAAGAATATGTAAGATGCTTGCATACCATCGGTGCTCCATTGGATGGCAGCAAACCCGATGTTACTTGGCCTTGTAATCCAACAACAAAATATATCACACATTTCCCGGAAGAAAGATTGATCATTTCTTACGGAAGCGGTTATGGTGGAAATGCATTGATGGGGAAAAAATGTTTTGCTTTAAGAATTGCTTCAGTAATGGGCAAGGAAGAAGGATGGCTGGCAGAACATATGCTGATATTGGGTGTTGAATCTCCTGAAAAAGAAAAAACCTATGTAGCTGCTGCATTCCCAAGCGCATGCGGTAAAACAAATTTTTCCATGATGATCCCTTCTAAAGGAATGGATAACTGGAAAGTAACAACTGTAGGTGATGATATTGCTTGGATCCATAAAGGAGAGGACGGACGTTTATATGCCATCAATCCTGAAGCCGGTTATTTTGGTGTTGCTCCGGGAACAAACAGCAAAACAAATGCTAATGCAATTGAAAGTATTCGTGCTAATACCATTTTCACCAATGTTGCCATCACAAAAGAAAAAGATGTTTGGTGGGAAGGTTTGACAAAAGAAATTCCTGAAGGGATGACCGATTGGAAAGGCAAACCTTATGATCCAAAAAGTGGTCAGCCTGCAGCGCATCCTAATTCAAGGTTTACTGCACCGGCCTATCAAAATCCTGCGATAGATCCTGATTGGGATAATGCCAAAGGTGTGCCTATAGAAGCTTTTGTATTTGGCGGACGACGCAGTACTGCAGTTCCATTAGTATCTCAGACATTCAACTGGAACTTTGGTGTGTATGCAGCTGCAACAATGGGTTCAGAAACAACTGCCGCTGCATTTGGTCAGGTGGGTGTGGTAAGACGTGATCCATTTGCTATGTTACCTTTCATGGGTTATCATATGGGCGATTATGTAAATCATTGGTTACAATTTGGCCGCAACCTTCCTAATGCACCTCGTATATTTAATGTGAACTGGTTCAGAAAAGATGAGAATGGTAAATTCTTATGGCCCGGCTTTGGCGAGAATATGCGTGTATTGAAATGGATCGTTCAGCGTGTGCATGGCGGCGCTTCTGCAGTAGAAAGCCCAATCGGTTGGATGCCACGTTATGAAGATATGGACTGGACAGGTATCGAAGATTTTAGCAGAGAAGATTTTGCAAAGATCATGACCGTTGACAGAGAGCCCTGGAAACAGGAATTACTGGGTCACGAAGAATTGTTTGCAAAATTGTATGACCGTCTTCCAAAAGAATTTTATTTCATGAGAGAATTATTGCTTTCTGCGTTATGGCGCTCACCCGAACATTGGGCTTTAGAACCAGAAAGAGTATAAATTAGTTTGGTATTAAAATTAAAGGAGCTTAACACTAAGCTCCTTTTTTTATTCTACAAACACAGAGGGGAAACTAAATTTTAGAAAAGCTGATCAATCTGTCATACACATCAGCATAACTGCTGCCAATAGGAACTTCTTTACCTACAACAGTGATCTTATTCTTGCTGAATTTTTCAACCTTACCTAATGGAACGATATAAGAACGATGAATTCTTGCAAACTCTTTAGAAGGCAATTTTTCCAGCATGGCTTTTAAAGTCATTAACGTAAGGACAGGGGAGGGCTTGATATAAATTTTGATATAATCATCCAATGCTTCGATCAGTTCAATATCTTTTAAATTGATCTTCATCATTTCATAATTCACTTTTACGTACAAGCTGTTTAATTGCAGTTCCTGAGAAGATAAGAACTCCATGTATTCATTGGCCTTGTAAACCGCTTTTAAGAAGCGGTCGTATTCAAAGGGTTTCAATAAATAATCGATTGCATCCACGTTAAATCCTTCTGCTGCATAATCCTTGAATGCAGTGGTAAAGATGACCAAAGGTTTTGTTGTAAGATTTTTATAGAACTGAATCCCGTTGATATCGGGCATTTGAATATCGAGAAATACAAGATCGATCTCGTTCTGTTGCAGAAAATCTTTTGCTTCATCGGGATTGGTAAAGACTTTTACCAATTGTAAAAAAGAGATCTTCTCACAATATTTTGTCATGATCTGCAATGCCAGCGGCTCGTCATCTATCGCGATACATTTCATCATACTAAATCAATATCTAAATGAACAATGAATTGATTGTTGTTTTCTGTCACTTTCAATCTATGCTTTTGCGGATACAATAGCTCCAGTCTTCTTTTTACATTATTGATACCAATACCTGTAGTGTCTTTCATTGTATGGTCAGCTTTTACAATAGTATTGGTTACTGAAAAAGAAACCGATGTTGGCTGTATGATCAGTTTTATCGAAATGGCAGATGCATCTTTTGCACTTACGCCATATTTAAAAGCATTTTCAATGAAAGGGATGAAAAGTAATGGTGCGATCTGTTTATTCTCTATCTCGCCCTCTGTTGTAAAATCTACTTTTGCTTTATCGGTCAATCTAACCAGTTGCAGGTCTATATAATTTTTGATGAAATCCACTTCACTTTGTAAGGATACACTATTGTTCTGTGTGTCGGTTAATACATAGCGCATAATGGAAGATAGTTTCATCACAGCATTAGCCGTTTCAGTACTGCCTGTTATAGCCAATGAATAAATATTATTCAATGTATTAAAAAAGAAATGCGGATTGATCTGTGATTTTAAGAAGCTGAGTTCTGTATTGATCTTTTCGCGTTCGATCTGATCTTTGTGGTCTTCTATTTTTTTCCATTCCTGCATCACTGACAAACAAGTACCTACCGCAAAAACAAGGATGAATACTGCATAAGAACCCGGGAAATATCTGAAATCACTGTTTCGCTTATAGATAGGTGGCGGTGTTTTATGTGTTGCCAAATTTTGTTTGCTGCTGTCGGTTGGTTGTAACCTTGCTTTCTCTCTCTCTGCTCTGTGTTGTTGCACTATTTCCTGCCGGATGGTTTCTTCATCATTACCTGTGATCCAATGTGCTACTTCTTTGGGGACATAGAAAAAAGCCACAAAGCATGCTGCGATACATACAAAATAGAGTAACCATTTTCTTTTGAATAATAAGCGCGGGATCAGCAGCAATGTATTGAGATAATAGAATCCCAATAAAAAGAGATTGATAATGATGAGCAGGATAATAATGTACTTGCTGATATCAAAAGGAATGTCTTTTGATTGCGGAAAGAAAATATAGGGCAGCAGAAAGAAACAGACCCATGTTGCCAGATGCGCAATAGTGATAATAATATTTTTGTTCTTTTTCAATGAAATGGCTGTTTTAAAATTTCATGTCGTATTTGTTCCAGATATAAATTTCTTGAATACTGTTTCTTGGTGTGTTACCTGAAGGGCCTGTGGGGTCTATCAAACTAGGCGCTCTAGATGTACTTACTCTCGGACCTGAACCGGCGGGTGCTTTAACGATCTCTGTTGTTGTTCCGGTACGTTGCCCTTGTGCTGAAAAATCAGGCGCATTTAATCTTAATCCGATACTGATCTTCTTACCCGTGAGATTTGCAATGGTTCCCAACGAATTTACAGGTACAGCGTATTCGATATACATCACTTTTGCATTATCCCATGCAAATGCAATATTGGCGCCATTTTCATTGGATAGTCCAAGTGTTTTTTCATTTTCCTGGCCTTCAAAACCGGAAACTTTCATAAAGATCAATCTTACGCCCAATTGCTGTTTTATTTGTTCGGGATCAGGCGGAGCAGCATTTGCGTCTCTTTGCGATCCATTGGCTTGGCTAAAATCTGCTGAAGATGATTTTATCGGGAACTCAATCGTTGTCCCTTCTCTGTGTTTTCCTTTCAGATCAATAAATAAGTTCATTCCGAATTTCATTAATCTAAGTTGGGTGCGTTGATTCGTAATTTTCAGTGCTACGTATAATTGCTCCTTGTCATTATCCATTGCCATTGCTATTTCCGTCTCTTTATCTGCAGTGAAAGGAATGTTAGCCCATTCGGCAATATTACCGTCAATTATATGCGGGATCTTAACTGTATCCGTGTACAGTTTGGTTTTATTGAAGTTTTTTGCAGAAGTTTCAGTAACTGATGCAAAGATGATCAACAGCGGGAGTAGTAAAATAGAATTTTTCATACAGCATTGTATAAGGGTCAAAAGTAAGGAGGTTCAAAAAGACAAGGATAGTTTATGGGTGAACAAAGATGATTTATCGGTAAGCCCCACTAGGCTTTCAAAGCTTATTACACTATCTGCATTACTTCTTCATACAAGCTTTGTATCAGGCCATCTGCCAAACCGATCTTGGGAACGAAAATTTCTTCTATATCTGTCCAGCGCATGACGTTGATATAGATTTGTAAAGCAGGAACGATCACATCGGCTCTGTCTTCTCTTAATTTATAGATACGCATACGTTCTTCCAAAGAAAACGAAGAGAATTCTTTGTAATAGTCTTTCAAAAGCTCCAGCGGAAGGGGTTTGCCTTCTTTCTTTTTACTCATTGAAAAGATTTTATTGATATTACCGCCACTGCCAATAGCGATCATGGGTAAAGAACTTTTGGTATTGCGTTTTAAATGTTCTTTCATTTCATCCCATGTTCTTTCTGCAACCTGGCCTTTCAGTAAACGGATGGTGCCTATATTGAACGATTCTTTGTATTTTAATTTCCCTTCAGAAAAAAAAGTTAGTTCGGTACTACCGCCACCCACATCAATGTATAAATATGAATGAGCTGTGTCGAGGTTTTCTGCAATATGATTTTCATAGATCATATTCGCTTCTTCATCACCACTGATGATCTTTATCTCAATGCCTGTTTCCAGTTTTACTTTTCTGATGATGTCTTCACTGTTGGCTGCATCACGCATGGCACTCGTGGCACAGGCTTTGATGAACTGCACTTCATAGGCTTTCATTAAATGCCCGTACGCCTTCATGGTTTGCAGGATCATTCCTCTTTTGGGCTTGGATATCTCGCGATTTTCAAATACATCGAAACCCAATCGCAGTGGTACACGTATCAGATTGAGTTTATTAAATTGCGGCTTGCCTTCTTTTGTGCTGTTTACCTCAGTGATCAATAGTCTTGCTGCGTTACTCCCTATATCAATTGCTGCTAACCGCACTTTGTTTTATAGATTTTTGGTAGAGATAGTGATACGTTTCTATTTGAGAACGTATTTTCTTTTTACCTAATGAAGGTACATAGTTATTGGAGAGTTCATTGTCGAGTATTCTTGCTTTAACGTTATCTCTTAATTGAATGTGGATAATATCTTTTAATTCCTGACGGATGACAGGGTCATTCACAGGAATGGCAGCTTCAACACGATGATCGAGATTGCGAACCATCCAGTCGGCAGAAGAAATATATACTTTTTCTTTACCGTCATTGTGAAAGATCATCACTCGCGCGTGTTCCAGATATTCATCAACGATACTGATGGCCTTTACCGGATGTTTGAATTTTTTATTCTCCATCATCGCACAAAAGATACCACGTACCACCATTTTAATTTCTACCCCAGCCAATGCTGCCTCATATAATTTATTGATCAGTTTGGTATCGCTTAATGAGTTTATTTTTAGAATGATGCTTGCAGGTTTTTTTGCTTTTGCATGTTTTATTTCTCTGATGATATTGGCTTCCAGTTCCTTGCGCATATTGACCGGACAAACCAGCAATGTTTTACAGGAACGTAAGGGCTGTAGACCGCTATGCCAGTTTTCCAGATATTTAAATATTCGGTTGATATCAGCCATCACATTTCTGTTGCTGGTCAATAAACAATGATCTCCGTATACTTTTGCAGTGCGTTCATTCAAATTACCTGTACTTACAAAACCATATTGAATGGTCTTGTTTCCACTTCTTTTTTTAATGATGCATAGTTTGGCATGTATCTTCAATTTTGGAACGCCCAGTAAAACTTTCACGCCTTCTTCTTCGAGTATTTCTTTCCATTCCAAATTCGCTTCCTCATCAAATCTTGCTTTTAATTCCAGCATCACTACTACTTGTTTTCCATTACGTGCAGCATTGATCAACGCATTAATTATTTTCGAGTTGGGGGCCAGACGATAGGCAGTTATTTTAATAGAAATAACATCCGGATCCATGGCTGCTTCTCGTAACAGATCGATCAATGCATTGAAAGTATGATAGGGGAAATGCAGCATCACATCCTGTTGGGTGATCACATCTGTAACCCTTACAGAGTTTTGCAATGCAGGATGCGTGAAAGGTTGACGTCTTGTGTTTTTATTTTTAAAGATCCCCGGAAAGTCCATGAAGTGACGGAAATTGTGAATGCGTCCGCCGGGTATTAAATTGCTTTTTCTGGACAGGCTTAAACGACGAATTAAATATTCCAATAAGCCTGCATCCATTTCTTTATCATAGACAAAACGAACAGGTTTTCCCTTGCGGCGATTCTTTAATCCCTTCTCAATCTTTTCAACAAAAGTGGTACTGATATCATTATCAATATCCAGTTCCGCATCTTTGGTCACTTTAAAAATATGCGATTCAAAATGATCGTAATCAAAATACGAGAAGATAAAAGGAAGGTTAAAGCGGATCACATCTTCCAATAAAATAATAGAATGTTCTCCCGGCTTGGAAGGCAGTTCCACAAAGCGACCTATTGCCCTTGCTGGGACTTCAATCAATGAATATTTTTGTTTGTAAGCTGTGTTTTTTTTATTCATCACTACACCGAGATAAATACTTTTATCACGGAGATAGGGTAGTTGTGGTAAGCTCTCGATCATTAAAGGGATCACATTACTGCGCACATGCTCGTCAAAGAAATTACGGACAAACTTTTGTTGTTCCCTGTTCAAGTGTTTCTCGTCGACCAATAGTATTTTCTCTTTTCGCAGTTCTTTCAAAATGCCATCCCATATCCTGTTGAATTCATTCTGCTGTTGTAAAATAATGGTTTGAATGGTATCCAATATTTTCTGCGGATCATCTTCCATATGCATGTTCAGTTTCTTCCGCTTCTCCGCAAATTCGATCATGCGTTTTAAAGTGGCCACGCGTACACGGAAGAACTCATCACTATTATTGGAATAGATACCCAAAAAACGAATGCGTTGTTCCAGGGGTACAGAAGGATCATTTGCTTCCTGTAAAACCCTGCCATTAAAACTGAGCCAACTGATATCTCTCGGAATGAATTGTTTTTTCGACATGCTTCTTTTTCGTTGACTTCAAATATAAGAAAGGCTTTTTTGAGTTGGTGTTAAGTTTAGATAATAAAAAAAGAGACATCTTTCAATGTCTCTCTTTTTATTTTTTTTGAGTCTATCCTCTTCTTCCTCCGCCTGTCGGACGGGCCGCAGGTCTCGATGCAGGAGCAGAAGGTCTGCTCGATGGGGCAGGTCTTGACTGACTTCTGTTTGGTACATCACGATTAAAATTATTTTCCCTTGTATTGCCGCGATCTCTTGCTTTTTGCTGTTTGTTCAAATCCGATACGCTCTTGGCATTATCATTGTTAACTGGTTTCCAGTTATTTGTTTTATTGTCTCTTGTATTCCAGGAATTGTTCTTTGCATCTTTTTGAAATACATTTCCATCCTTATCGGCAAATACATTATTCTTATTGCCATTTGCATTATTATTACCGACTTTATTCTTATTACCAGTATTATTATTGATCTTATTATTACCTGAAATATTATTGATCTTACTGTTTGTAATATTATTCTTGCTACGATCAATATTTTTTGTGGTAACACCTTTATGGTTGTTATAAATATTATTATGATTATTATTCACATTAATATTGATATTATTATTACCATAATGATTGCCACCGCCATAACCCGGCCTGTTTCCATAATATCCACCGCCATAATAAGGTGGTCGATATGGTGGACGATACATTGGCGGACCAAACCATCCACCGCCATAATAACCACCGCCACCAAAACCAATATGCATGAAGCCAACATTAACGCCAAAACTCATACTCCATCCTGTCCACGGGTTATAATTAAACCCAAATCCCCAAGTAACCGGGCGGGGATAATATACACTTCCGTACCAAGGATGATAATAAAAGCCTGTTCCGTAAACGATCGTTGGGCCATAAATATATCCACCCATATATCCCGATGTATAGCCTACATAAACATAATCGGGTGTGTTATCATAGATGTAAACATATTTTGTATTATATGCAGGACTGCTTGCAGGAATTTTGTCTACATCTTTCGGTCTTTCGTTCGCCACTTCCCAAGGGCCGCTTGCATTTTTACTCACAAACCAGATACCATTATCCAATGCAAAATATTTTCCTGCAGGATCTATCATCACTGTGATATTACTGTTCTCTGCTAATTGCAAAGAAGTTCCTTCAATGGTTTTGAATTTTGGTGCCCCGTCATATTCCACTTTTACGGTAGCTGTTTTCTTATCTACTTTAGCTGTTTGCGGAATCTCTGCATCGATCTTAGCTTCGTCTGCTGCATCTGTGCCTGCTACGTTTGCCAATACAGCATCTTTTTCTGAGCCTTCGGGTATCTTGGCAAAATCAGCAGGTAATTTATCTGCTGCAGTATAGGTCCATGGTCCATTGATATTAGGAGCCGCATACCAGCGACCAGCCAGCAGAACATAAGTTTTCTGACTATTGATATCTTTAAAGATCTCATTCGATGTATTGGAAACATATAATAGTGATGTGCTTTGGATCGATTTATAATCAGCTTCACCTTTTGTTTGCAGTAACTCTGTTGGCTCTGTTGCAAGAATGATATCTGTGACTATCGGTTTCTCGGTTACTTCTTTACCATCGTTGCTTTCTTTTTCCTGCTTTTTAATCTGATCATTCACTGATTTCAATTTTGTAGAAAGCGCTGTATTTTGTTTCCATCCTTCCGTAATGGAAGATGATTTATACCAAATTCCGCCAACATACAAATTCCATTGACTGCCTTCTTTAAAAATTAAATTAGGACTGTTCACTACTTTATCTGCATCCAAATTTTTATCTTTTTGAATTTTTGGTTCACCATCCAACACAATAAGTGCTGTTGGTTTATTGCGATAAATTATTTTAGGAGGATCATTTTTAAATTGATCATTCGTTGAAGAATTATTATCAGATTTAATGGAAGCTATCAATTTATCCAATGATATTTGTAGATTCCATTTTGGCGCCTCTTTTTCAATAGCATCAACCATTTGTTGAACCTGTGCCTGATCATCTACTCCTGAAAATTTAGCATTGGTAACATCCAATGAATCTAATTCCGCCATCCGGTTATTCTTGTCGGTAGTGATCATTGCTGTATAAAAAATAGCACCAAATATAGGCTCTGCTTTTGAAGTTTTTTTAATAGATACAGCTGCTCTTCCTGTTATTTTATTACCGCTAAAACTTTCGGGTTGCGGTTGATAAATAGTTACAACAGCACCACTTGACAGTGAAATATCTTTAGGCCATGCACTTTGCGCCTTTAATGTAACAGATAATGCAAGCATCATTACAGCGACCAACAAACTAACTTTCATTTTCATAAAATCATTATTGAATGAAGGGATTATTTTTTAACGAATAACTTCTCTTGTTTCAACTGACCGATCAGTTTAGAAGTATAGTCTTTACTGAATTGGGTCAGTGATTGCGGATCTAAGACCTTTGATTGTACCGACCACATGATATCTCCTGATGCCGCATCATATAAATTGCTCTGAATGAAATAGGATTTCTCTTTTGAGTAATAACCCGGTGTGCTTACAGTAGATTGGGCATAGCTGTAATAACCAAAATAGGTACCGCCCCAACCGCTATAAGGCATGGTCGCATAAGGCAATGTTGTATATGCTTCAGTACCGGCAGTATAATTTACATCTGCTTCTTTCTTTAAAACTGATGCAACAAAAACAGCATCACAGCCTGATTCTTTTACTTTCTTAATGATCTCATCCTTGGTAGGAATCGTCGAATTTGATTTCAGATCGGGAGGCAAAACATCGATGCTTTTCACTGCATGGTATCCTTTTTTAATAACAATATTGGCGAGATCAGTTTCCAATAATGCTCGGGCTTCCAGATTACCAGTTACCACAACAATAAAAGCTTTATTAAATGTTTTACCCTGTCTTTTTTCTGTGTTCACCCAAACACCATTTGGCTCTTTAGCAACGGTACAAGAACCGATGAATAAAGCGATCATAAGAACAGATAATAGCAACTGAATTCTTTTCATTTGATTGTTTTAAATTGATTTGTCAGGGATGAATTCCCCGACTGATTACGGAATAGTGTATAATATTTATCTAAGGTAAATCTTCTTTTGGTAAGATATTTTTATGGGCTGTTTTTTAGCCGGATTTAACTAAATCTGCCGCCAAATAACAACCCTGTTTTGTAAGAAAGACAGGCATCTTTTCTGCCGCCCTGTCTTCCTTTTATTACAGTATAATTGGGAAGATCAGCAAGCATTTAATTCCAGCCGCCACCCAGTGCTTTGTACAGACTCACAATGGCATTCAATCGTTGTTGCAGTAACAATGATTCCTGTAATTCTGCATCGAATAAACTGTTTTCCTGTGTTAATACTTCCAGATAAGAAGTATACCCATAATTATATCGGGCAGTGGAAAGTTCTAAAGCTTTTCTTCCTGCATCGGCCTGAATTCTTCTTTTATCATATTCTTCCGCATAGGTCTTTGAAGCGATCAAGGCATTGCTTACATCAGAAAAAGCATTGATGACTGTTTGCTCATATTGCAGTTGTGCCTGCGTAGTCCTTACTTTTTCTACTTCTACTCTTTTTTTATTTTGATTGAACTGAAAGATAGGCCCGGTGATAGTACCAAAACCATTTGCCACAAAACCATCACTGATCAATGTACTTAATTGAGGACTTGCAAATCCCAATAACCCTGTTAATGAAAATGAAGGATACATCGATGCTTGTGCAATGCCGATTCTTTCAAACTGCGCCTGCAATGTTTTTTCTGATGCTCTGATATCGGGTCTTCTCTGTAATAATTGTGAAGGCAATCCCGCAGGGATATCCGGTGGTAATA
>CAIMKO010000013.1 GCA_903841915.1 uncultured Chitinophagaceae bacterium
ATTTGTGCAGAAGATAGAAGCATTGCATTCTAATTTCATTCATCCCATCGAAACGGATTCACTGGCATTGAAAGGTGCTGATGTATTAAAGAACAACTGGTTCTTCCTGTTTGTGGATGCCATGAAGGAAATGCAGTTGCCCGTATTTGGATTTGATGCATTGAAAAATTTCCGTTTCAATACTGCAAAACCTTCCACTAAAATATTCATCAGTTCTCATACAGATTGGTTCGATGCAAAGGTTGAAATTTTATTTGGTGAACAAAAAGTTACGGTGGCCGATGTAAAAAAAGCATTGCAGAATAAGCAACAGTTTTTTCCCTTATCAGACGGAACGCTGGGTATTTTGCCGGAAGAATGGATCAAAAAATATTCATTGCTGTTCAGGGTGGGTGAGGGTAAAACCTCGAATATGAAACTGAGTAAATATCATTTCAGTGTGATCGAAGAATTGTATCTCGAAAGAAATGAGGAAGAATTATTTATTCAGTTGGAAGAGAAATATGAAAAATTAAAATCCAATCATTCCATCAAGACCATTGATGCACCTGCACATTTAAAAGATGTGTTAAGGCCTTATCAGGAAAGCGGATTTCAATGGCTGAATTATTTGCGCGAAGTGCAATGGGGAGGAATATTGGCAGATGATATGGGTTTGGGTAAGACTGTTCAGGCATTGTCATTCATTCATCATTTAAGAGAAGAGCAAGGCTCGTTGAAAGCATTGGTGGTTTGCCCAACAACACTGATGTTCAACTGGCAGAATGAGATCAGGAAGTTCACGCCCTCACTAACTTTTTATATTCATCATGGCGGTGGAAGGATTAGAGAAAGTTTATCACAGGATCATATTGATGTGATCATCACTACATACGGAACATTGCGTAGCGACATCAAACAATTTGTGGATGTTGATTTTGATTATGTAATACTGGATGAAAGTCAGGCCATCAAAAATCCGGGAAGTAAAGTCACCAAAGCTGCTTGCCTGTTGAAAGCCAAGAACCGTCTTTGTTTGAGTGGTACACCTTTGCAGAATAATACCTTCGACATATTTGCACAAATGAATTTCCTGAATCCCGGTATGCTGGGGAGTGTTGAGTTTTTCAAACAGGAATTCTCAGTACCCATTGACAAGTTTGGCGAGAAAGAACAGAAAGATCATTTAAGGAAATTATTGTATCCATTCATCTTGCGCAGAACAAAAGAACAGGTAGCAAAAGATCTTCCTGAAAAACAAGAGATGATCTTATTCTGTGAAATGGGGGATGAACAACGAAAGATATATGATGCATACAGAAATGATTATCGCGATAAAATTTTGGGTGTTGTAGATACACAGGGTGTACAAAAATCGCAGTTAACCATTCTGCAAGGATTGATGAAACTGCGACAGATCTGTGATAGTCCTGCTATTGTAAATGAACAGGAACGTTTCCCGAATGTATCGGTTAAATTAGAAGAGATCGGAAGAGAGATCACTGAAAACATCAGTAACCATAAGGCTTTGATCTTCTCTCAGTTTTTAGGAATGCTGGCATTGATCAAAGAGAAATTAAAAGAACTTGGTGTTGTGTATGAATATTTTGACGGAAGTACTTCAGCTGCCGACAGGGAAAAAGCCATCAATCATTTTCAGAATGATGATGAGTGTCGTGTGTTTTTAATTTCATTGAAGGCCGGTGGTGTGGGTTTGAATTTAACGGCGGCAGATTATGTGTACATCGTTGATCCATGGTGGAATCCTGCGGTGGAACAACAGGCCATTGACAGAACACATCGTATCGGACAAACAAAAAATATTTTTGCGTACCGCATGATCTGTACTGATACAGTAGAAGATAAGATCTTAAAACTACAGGACCGCAAACGTGCCTTAGCAAGAGATCTCATCACTGATGACGAAGGATTTGTAAAGAGTCTGACAAGAGAAGATGTGGAATATTTGTTCAGTTAAATTGTTGCTGACAGTTGTTTTTTACCACAATGTAAAAGAGTTAAAAGAGTTTCACAGAGAACTCTGTGTAAACTCTGTATCTCTTTTACTCTGTGTTGAATAATAAGCTTCTATTCAATATCTCCAATCAACTCATCATTCCTGTTCCAGCCGCTTAGTTTTAATTGTAGCTTTTTATTAGCAATGGTTGCATTTGGATAAGTTGCACCCAATGTTATTGTTTCTCCCGGCGCCAATGTAAAATAGTTGCCGCTCCAATATCCCGGGAATATTTCTTCAGCACCCTCTGTAAATTTGGGATGCACAAAGAATGCCATTTGTCTTGTTGTATTGGAAAATCGAATGCTCCATTTTGTGTGGGTTGTACCAGTTTCTTTCTTGAGGATCTTTACATCTAATTTTGTGGCTGCAATATCTTTCAGTGATTGGTATTGATGATCTTTTGCAAACCAGTATACGTTATGAGAAACTAGGTTTCCGTTTACGTCTTTTAAATTCAACACCACAAAACTCAGTCCTGTGTACTTTGAAAGAATGCTGCTTAATGAAATTGTTTTCTTCACATCAGATTTTCCGATATTCAATTTTGTTCTTTGGGAGAACAATTGTTTTCCATTCATATCATATACAGCTGCATCTACTGTTAGGTTATTCTCTGCATGATAAGTCCTGTTTATAACTGCAACAACAGAATCATCCAGATTCAATTGAACATGCAGTTTTTCATTAGACGATTGCATGAAATAATAGCCTGCATTGGGAGCCAGATAATAATCAAAGATCTGCCACATCACACTGGGGAATGCAGGGTTCAGTTTCCATAGTAACACACCACCGTTGTCATTTAGTTTATGTCCGGCTGCTTCAAATATCCCTCTGTAACCATCTGCATTCATGATCTGCATTTTATCGGAAAAGTCTTTTAAACTGCTTGGGTTACCCAATCTTTTGATCATCTCATAATAATAAAGATCATAATGGCCGTTACCGGTACAGGCATCATGATAACCCCATGAATTATTGAAAGGATAAGGTAAACTTGGATCATGAACCAGGTTGGTAATATTCTTCGCTAAAGATTCAAAAGGCTCTTGCGATGGGATCCCTGTTTCGTCTTTGAATAACCAGTCTTTTCCTTCATTCACTTTTGTATAATAAAAATTGGGGTCTTCCCATTTGTAAGAGCCGCCGCTATACACACCACCTGGTTGGTTATCGGGCCATGACATATTCCAGCCTTTTGGCAAATGTGCAAAGCCTGATGAACAGGGGATGAAAGGTCTGGTACCATCGAGCAAAGCAACATTATCACGCATGGCATCATACAATTCTTTTCTGGCGTGGCCTTCATTACCACCTGTCCAAACCAATAAGGAAGGATGATTCCGCAGCCGATAAATGGTGCTGATCGTATTATTTACATAAACATTTCCCTGGTAAGGATAATCAGGTGAACCTTTAAATTCACCCTGTGTATCACCGGTGATCCAGAAATCTTCCCATACCAATAAGCCCAATCGATCTGTGGTTTCAAAGAATGCATCAGGAGGTGCAACACCACCGCCCCAGATCCTGACGAGATTAGTATTGGCATTTTTACAAAGCATTAATTCCTGTGCAAAACGTAAGCTGTCTTCCTGCAGCATCATATCAGGAACCCATGCGCCACCCACCAGATGTATGCGTTTCCCATTCACATAAAAATCTCTTTTAATCCAACCATTCACGGTAGAAAATTTTGAATCAACCGTTCTAACACCAAATAGAAAACTGCTGTCATCAGAGATCTGATTACCCGAAATAAATTGCAAACGGATCCTGTACAGGTCGGCATTGCCATAACCATGCGGCCACCAAATATGTGGGTGTTGTAATATTAATTGTTTGAACTGATCAGCTGTGAATTTTATTTTCTTTTGCTCATTCCTTTTTAGAGAAATATTTTGAGAGATGCTAAAACTACCACCGGTAAAAGTTTCCGGAGAAATAGTTACTTGTAATTTTCCCTGCTGAACTTCCTTGCTATAATTCGCTACTGCTAATTGAATATTTAATTTAGCTGCATTCGTATCGTTAGAAAGAAATGTTGTGCTGATCTTGGGGTGCTGAATCAGCACATTTCCTGAGGTTCTTAAAAACACAGGTTGCCAGATGCCCATATTGCGGTCTCTTATTTCGGGCATCCAGTCCCAGCCAACGGAACAAAGCATAGTAACGTTCTTGCCAATATCGCCTGTTGGTCCTCCATTCAAATAAAAATCACCCAAGGCATTTAATTGAGGATGGTCGGGTAATCCCGGAAAATCGAGCGGATAAATCTTTACTGCTAACATATTTTCTTCTCCTGCTTTGATGGCTTTGCTCACATTGAGATCAAACTCAGCGAACATGCCAACGAGTTGAGATGAATCAGCAATTAGTTTTCCATTCAGCCAAACATCGGCTCTATAATTGATGCCTTTAAAAATTAGTTGAAATAATTTTCCTTTATCAGCTACAGGAACCATAAAACTGGTTTTATACCAGTATGCTTTTTTCCATGGATTTGGCACATTAGGAATATGGGAGTATTGTGCTAAGTGATATTGATTATTGAAACTATCTGACGCATCGGGGATCAGCATATTGTTCAAATCCAAATAAGGATTCGGATAAATTTTATTAGCCACTAGTCCGGTTAAAACGGTGGAAGGAACAGAAACAGAAAACCATTTTTCCTTTGACTGATATTTGGAGGTTGATAATTCGGCGCCATCATTTTTTACGACTTCTGATGATTGTAATAAAAACTGCTTGAGTTGAATTTGTGTAACGGCTGAATTTTGGGCTGTTACTGAGAGTGGAAATAGAAATAAACAGAGGGTTTTTATTAACGCATGTGATTTCATGAAAGATCTATTTTCACAAAAGTAGAATAGTGATAGCAGTTTCTATTCTTTATTGTTATTTCAAAAAGAAGATTTTAAATCAAAAAGAGATCTTTGGGCCCTCTAAAATCACAATTACCCGATTAATATTGCTATTTACCGAAAAGATCACCTCAGGCCTATTCATCCAAACCGTCCACCGATATTTTGAAACTAAGTTTTAATCTGTACAGTAGTTTGCAGTCTAATTGGTCTAATCACTTAAAGTTCATGAAAAAAAATATTCTAACTGTATTCTTGGTCCTTTTCTCAGGGATGTTATTCGCACAAACCGGTGGGTCATTAAAAGGTAAAATTGTGGATAGTGTTGGTAAACAATCGTTGAAAGATGCTTCTATCGAAATATTAAAATCATCAGATTCATCAAAACTATTGCTGGGGTTAGCAGCGCAGGACGGTAGTTTCGGTATCAGGAATATTCCGGTAGGAAATTATATAGCACGTATATCATTCTCCAGTTATGCTACACAGTTTAAAAGAATAAAGATCATAAAAGCGGGTCAGGAAATAAATCTGGGGACAATTTATCTGGCATCTATTGCAGACAGATTGCCTGATGTTGTGGTGACACAATCTTCGGTTCAAATGAAAAAAGATACGGTTGAATTTACTGCATCTCAGTTCAAGACCAAACCCAATGCAGTTGCAGAAGACCTTTTAAGAAAAATACCAGGGATGGATGTGGACAAGAGTGGTGCTATTAAATCGCAGGGTGAAACGGTACAAAGGGTATTGGTGAACGGGAAAAGATTTTTTGGCGACGATCCTAAAATGGCAACAAAAAATTTACCTCCTGATGTGATCGATAAGATCCAGGTGTTTGATGACCTGAGTGATCAAAGTAAGTTCACAGGCTTTGATGACGGAAACAGGGTGAAGACGATCAATATCACAACAAAGAAAAATACGGCTAAGGGGTATTTTGGTAAAGTGGTTGGCGGAGCAGGAACAGATGCTGATAATAATTCACAATATGACGCCAGTATTAATATGCATCGCTTTAATGGTAATAGTCAGATCTCTGTTTTAGGTCAGGCAAATGATATCAATAAACAGAATTTCACACAGCAGGATATCTTGGGTAGTGGCGGCGGACGCGGCGGCGGAGGTTTTGGCGGTGGCGGCGGAACCGGGTCGGGAATTACAACAACGTTGGCAGGCGGATTAAATTATAAAGACTCATGGGGGAAATTGAATAGCAATGCTTACGGAAGTTATTTTTATAATGATCTGAAAGTTAATGTAGACCAGCAAAGTCAAACGCAAACCATTATTTCCAGTGATTCCTCAAACTTTAAAAACTCAGTATCTACTTCAGAATCGAAAACACCCAATCATCGTATCAATTTAAATCTGGAAGAAAATTTCGATACATTAAATTCATTGGTTGCAAGGCCTAATATTACATTTCAAACATCAACTCCCAGTTCAACATCTTCTTCTGTTACAACCGGAACAACCGGTTCGTTGA
>CAIMKO010000014.1 GCA_903841915.1 uncultured Chitinophagaceae bacterium
AAATAAATATTTCATTCTTATCAAAAAGGTTTTGGATATGCTTTATTAAAGTAATCCAGAACCCTTTTTGTTTATTGTATTAATTTCGATCATAAAATGAAAGTCAATGTCGATAGAGGTTAATCACTTGCTTAAACAATATGACGGGCAAAAAGCTGTAGATGACATTTCATTTGCAGTAGAAAAAGGACAGATTATAGGCTTTCTCGGCCCCAATGGGGCAGGCAAAAGCACCACAATGAAAATCATAACTGGGTACTTATCACAGGATGCTGGCACTGTAAAAGTTTGCGGAATTGATGTAAAAGAGAATCCCGTTGAAATAAAAAAGAAGATCGGCTATCTCCCCGAATCAAATCCCTTGTATCCCGATATGTATGTGAAGGAATATTTGCAATTCATTGGTGGTGTTCATCAAATCTCAAATCTTAAATCTCAAATCTCAAATGTTATCGAATTAACGGGTCTCCAGATCGAGCAAAAGAAAAAAATAGCACAATTATCAAAAGGCTACAAACAGCGTGTTGGTCTGGCTGCCGCTTTAATTCATGATCCTGAAGTATTGATCCTGGATGAACCTACCAGCGGTTTAGACCCCAATCAAATTATTGAAATAAGAAACGTCATTAAAAATCAGGGTAAGACTAAAACGATTTTATTTTCATCGCATATTTTACAGGAAGCGCAGGCTGTTTGCGATAGGGTGATCATCATCAACAAAGGGAAAATTGTGGCAGATGATACAGTTGCCCATCTCCAAATGGTCAATCAAGGATCTCAAACTGTGACGGTACAATTCGATGCTGCTATTCAGTTAGTTTGGTTGGAAACATTGGATCATGTGCAGAAAATAAGCGAGATACAGCCTTTCCGCTTCAGTATCCAAACAGTAATCCCGAGCTGGTACGTAAACAACTCTTAGAGCTTTCTTTGCAACACAACCTGAATATCGTTTCTTTGCAAACCGAAACACAGAGTCTGGAAGAAGTTTTCAGAGAACTTACTTTCAAACAATGATAATCGTCATCTTGTAAAAATTCAGTCTGTATTAATTTTGCAGCGAAAATTATTAATGATAAAGTCATTCTTATATATTCAATCTATTCATTAAAAACAAGCAATCATGAGTTACATTATTGAAGTACATGCCAGACAAATTTTAGACAGTCGCGGTAACCCTACTGTAGAAGTAGATGTAATAACAGACGATGGTGCAGTAGGCCGTGCAGCAGTACCAAGCGGTGCCAGCACCGGTATTCACGAAGCAGTAGAATTACGTGACGGCGATAAGAAAAAATATTTGGGAAGAGGCGTTTTAAAAGCAGTAAAAAATGTAAATGATATTATTGCTGAAGCGATTGTGGGATATGATATCGCACAGCAGGCAGCAATCGATCAGGCCATGATCGATCTTGACGGAACACCCAATAAAGGAAAATTAGGCGCTAACGCAATTTTAGCCGTGAGCATGGCTGTTGCAAAAGCAGCTGCAGAAGAAGCCGGTTTGCCATTGTATCGTTATGTAGGTGGTACCAATGCAAAAACATTGCCCGTTCCTATGATGAACATTTTAAATGGTGGTGCGCACGCAGATAATAAGATCGATTTTCAGGAATTCATGATCCAGCCCGTTGGAGCAACAAGCTTCAGTGAAGGTTTACGCTGGGGTGTTGAGATATTCCATGCATTGAAAACTGTATTGAAGAAAAAAGGATTCAGTACCAATGTGGGTGATGAAGGCGGTTTCGCTCCAAACATCCAGAGCAATGAAGAAGCCATTGAAACTGTATTGGCTGCCATTGGCTTAGCAGGATTTAAAACAGGTTCACAAATTACCATTGCCATGGATGCTGCCAACAGCGAATTATGGGATGGTAAGAAGAAAAAATATGTATTCAAGAAAAGTACCGGTAAAGAGATCAGCAGCGACCAATTGGTGAAATTCTGGGAAAGCTGGGTAAAACAATATCCGATCGTTTCTATTGAAGATGGTATGGCGGAAGATGACTGGAATGGCTGGGCTGCATTAACAAAAGCAGTTGGTGATAAAGTACAATTAGTAGGGGATGATCTTTTTGTAACAAACGTTACTCGTTTGCAAACAGGTATCGATAAAAAGATCGCCAATGCATTATTGGTGAAAGTAAATCAGATCGGTACGATAACTGAAACGATCAATGCAGTTAGTTTGGCTCAGAACAATGGCTACAATACCATCATGAGTCATAGAAGTGGCGAAACAGAAGATACAACGATTGCTGACCTGGCTGTAGCATTGAATTGCGGACAAATAAAAACAGGTTCTGCTTCACGTACCGACCGTATTGCAAAATACAATCAGTTGATCCGTATTGAAGAGCAATTAGGAAGTACAGGTATCTATCCTGGTAAAAAATTAAAATTCACGAAGTAATTTAATTACGGCGTTATCGTTATAGTTCATGGTTCATGCAGTATGGTTTTTGGAAGCGGGTTACTAACACCTGTGTAAACCAATTTCTATGCAATTTGAACCATGAACTTTATTTTTGAACCATGAAGAGAACATTTTCCATACTCACCAATAAATATCTGTTAGCGATATGTTTTTTTATTGTGTGGATGCTATTCTTCGATCAGCGGGATCTGTTTTATGTGCGCGAACAAAAACAAAAGTTAAAAGAACTGGAAAATAAGAAGCATTATTATCAGCAGGAGATCGAAAAAGCCAAGAAAGACTTGACCGATCTGCAGAATAATCCCGCTGCGCTTGAGAAATTTGCCCGGGAACATTATATGATGAAAAAAGACGGCGAAGACATTTATATCATTGAACAGCCTTTGGCGGACACAAAAAAATAATAGTGTAACAATAAAATTGAAGTCCCGCCGTTTCTATTAGGACCTCCGTCATTACCCTCCGAAAGCAGTATATTTACTATTGCACTTTCAAATATTTTATGGAGAAATTTAATCAGGAACAACTGATGCTGTACCTCTATGGGGAAGCATCACCTATTTTGAAACTGGCTATTGATAATGCTTTGAAGGACGACTCTGAACTTCAAAAAGAGATGAATATGCTGAAGCGTACCAAAAAGCAAATGGACGAGCTGAAGAAAAAAGGCGTTTCTCCAAGCCCCAAATCTATTGATGCTATTTTAAAGTATGCCGCCAAGAAAAAGCCCTAAGGGCTTTATTTTACTTTCTCAAATTCGTGGTCATCCGTATTTTCTGTGTCATCAGTGTTCCATTTATTATCAAAAATTCATGTAAGTTTAAAAATGCAATGGCAGGTTGAGTTTGTCGAAACCTGTTTTATTAAGATTTTAATTTTTAGATGACCAAGAAACAACGCTACGAATTCGTAATAAATTATTTTCAGCAGCATGCACCCAATGCTGAAACGGAATTGATCTATGATGATCCGTTTCAATTATTGGTGGCGGTTATTCTTTCCGCACAATGCACGGACGTTCGTGTAAATATGACCACTCCTAAAATTTTTCAGAGATATCCTACACCACAAAAAATGGCAAAGGCTGAATTTGATGATTTGTTTCCATTGATAAAAAGCATTTCTTATCCCAATAACAAAACAAAACACTTGATTGGCATGGCCAATATGCTGTTGGAAAAATTCAATGGGACTGTTCCCATGACTGTTGATGAATTAGTGCAGCTACCCGGCGTTGGAAGAAAAACGGCGAATGTAATTACAAGTGTTGTCGATCAGCAACCGAATATGGCGGTTGATACGCATGTGTTTCGTGTAAGTGCCAGGATCGG
>CAIMKO010000015.1 GCA_903841915.1 uncultured Chitinophagaceae bacterium
CTATTGATGCAGTTGCTGAAATAAAATCTATTTCGCAATATATTTCCCATTTAAAAGGAGGAGAGGGCTGCGCGAGGGATGTGATAGAAAATGTTATGAAACTGCAGGGTAACTGGAATGAGGATCTAACCGTAAGGGCACAATAATTTATAACGCACAATAAATTCTTTACTTGAAAATCTTTCTTGCTTTTTTCAGATTGATCCGATGGCCTAATCTTGTGTTTATCATTCTTACACAGGCATTGTTTGAATATTGTATTTATTACAGAGTATTCCCTGTTTCTGTAAGATATCAAAATGAACAGCAACAATTTTTTTTATTGGTAGCAGCATCGGTTTGTATCGCAGCTGCGGGTTATATCATCAATGATTATTTTGACCTGAATATTGACCAGATCAACAAACCCAAAAAAGTAATCGTCAACGCTATTATCAGTCGCAGGTGGGTTATTTTGTGGCATTTGATCTTAAGTTTGATCGGTTTATTATTGACCATTCTTGCGCTCCCTTTTACATTACATTGGCCACTGATAATAGCCAATTTCGTTAGCATCTTTTTATTATTATTCTACTCATCATCATTGAAGAAAAAGTTACTGATAGGTAATGTATTGATCTCATTATTAACAGCCTGGGTGATCGGTATCATTTTTCTTTCTAAAATGAATCTGGGTTTAATGAGGGGAGAGGGAGATGAGATCTTGCATGTTCGCTTTTTCAGGTTCGCCATTTTATACGGAGGTTTTGCTTTTATAATATCTTTGATTAGGGAAGTGATCAAAGACATGGAAGATATGGAAGGCGACAGAAAATATGGATGCAGAACAATGCCAATTGTATGGGGATTGAATGCCAGCAAGGTTTTCGTAGCAGTATGGTTAATTGTATTGATTACAGCACTTGTGATCTTGCAGATATATGTATTGCAATATGGTTGGTGGCTGAGTATTGTATATTGTGTTCTTTTTATTATCGTACCCTTGCTGTGGATATTCAATAAACTGTTTGCCGCAAACGCTTCTCAAGACTTTCACATATTAAGCTCCGCGATCAAAATAATTATGCTGACCGGTATATTATCGATGTTGTTCTTTTTATTATATCATTAAAAACTTAACCAAGTGACCAAGGATATTATTCTCGCCTCACAATCGCCCAGAAGGATTCAATTATTAGAATGGGCAGAGATCCCCTTTGAAGTAATTATTTCAGGGGCAGATGAAAATTTTCCTGCCGGGATGGATATTGAACAAGTGCCGATATTCATTGCTGACCAAAAAGCGTTGGCAGTAAAGGAAAAAGTGAGAAATGCGTTTCACGGGCAATATGCACATAAGGCTATATTGGCTGCGGATACTATTGTTGTGGTGGACAATAAAATTATCGGTAAACCGATTCATCGGGAGGAAGCCATTGAAATCCTCTCCACATTATCCGGGAAAACACATTTGGTAATAACCGGTGTTGTTATTTTAAAAGATGATAAAAAGATCAGTTTTTCGGATACTACTAAAGTAGAATTTCATCCTATCACGCAAGAACAGATCGAATTTTATATAGATAAATACAAGCCTTTCGATAAGGCCGGTGCCTATGCCATTCAGGAGTGGATCGGAGTAGTGGGCATTAAAAGAATTGAAGGCGATTTTTATAATGTAGTTGGATTGCCGATAAGCAAAGTAGTAAAGGCTTTGGAGAATTTGTACACTGCTTAAAATATTGTAATTTTATTGCCTGCATAGGTTTCTCCCATAGTTAATGTAAAGACTATGACGGAAAAATTATTGCAATTTATCTGGCAATTTCAATACTTCAATAAGTATGAACTGACCACGGATGATAGCGATCCTCTGCAAATCATCAAGCCCGGAATTTATAACAGTAATCAAGGCCCCGATTTTTCTGAAGCGGCAGTAAAAATAGCATCAGTCAAGCTTTTCGGCAATATAGAATTACATGTGCGGTCATCAGACTGGCACAAACATCAGCATGCTTCCGATAAAAATTATTCGAATATTATTCTGCATGTTGTCTGGCAAGACGATGTAAATGAAAAAAACAGGATCCCATTACCTACGCTGTCTTTACAGAACAGGGTCCCCAAATTATTATTGCAACGATACGAGCAATTGATGAATGAAGGATATGTATTGCATTGTAAAAATTTTCTTCCGGTATTAAGTAATATCGGTTGGATTGCCTGGAAAGAAAGATTGATGGTTGAGCGATTGGAAACAAAATCAAGAAAAGTTTTGACGCTGTTGCAGGAAAGCAATCAGCATTGGGAAGAGGTCTTTTGGTGGATAATGGCTGCCAACTTTGGTGCCAAAGTAAATGGAGTCACATTTGAAGCGGTAGCCAAGAGTATTTCTGTGAACATACTTGCCAAACATAAAAGCCAAATTCATCAACTGGAAGCAATTTTATTAGGGCAGGCAGGCTTACTGGATCAAAACTTCACGGAAGCCTATCCTAAATTATTGCAACGGGAGTATCAATTCCTCAAAAAGAAATATAAACTCTCGCAAGTTAATTCGGTAGTACATTTTCTTCGGATGCGGCCTGCAAATTTCCCGACTGTTCGGTTGGCACAATTAGCAATGCTGATCCATAATGCTTCTCATCTGTTCTCAAAGATCAAAGAAATGGAGGATGTAAATAAGGTGAAGAAATTATTCGATGTCACTTGCAACGATTACTGGCATTATCATTTTGTTTTTGAAGAAATAAAAAGCTATCAACCAAAACATTTGGGTGAACAGATGATCGACAATATTTTGATCAATACTATTATTCCTGTGCTATTTGCTTATGGATTGTATCACAAGGAACAATTGTATAAAGACAAAGCCATGGCTTGGTTAACGGAAATAAAAGCGGAAGAGAATACGGTTACCCGATCCTGGAAATCATTGCAAATTGACATTAAAAATTCATTGGACTCACAGGCACTGATACACCTTAAAAATGATTATTGCCAGCATCAACGTTGTCTTGAATGTGCGGTAGGAAATAGCATATTAAAACCTACCAGTTGAAACTAACATCCAGCTTAATATCCGGATGAAGACTTTTTTCAACAGGGCAAGATCTGGCAATCCTTATTAATTGTTCCTTTTGTTCTGCAGTAGCTTCAAAAAGTTTTGTGAAAAATAGGTCAGCTTTGATCCCTATTACTCTCCTCGGGGCATCGCTACTCATTATTTTGGTGATCTCTATTTTGGTACCGTCAAAATTTAAGTTCATGTCGGCAGCTCTGATAGCCATCGTGGTGATCATGCAGCTTCCATAAGAAGTTGCCAGCATATCGGTTGGGGAGAAACGTTCTCCCTTACCTTTATTATCGGTCGGGGCATCGTTTTCAATAATGGTTCCGCTTTGTAAATGTGTTAATTCTGTTCTTAATAAACCTTTGTAAACAACTGTTGATGTCATTGCTCGTATTTTTATATAAATTTACAATCATTAAATTAATTTAAGTGAAGAAGTTAATTGTAATCATAATTGTGGCAATCCCTTTTTGCTTAGCAGCTCAAGACAATAAGGCGCAGAGCAAAAAAGAGAAAAAAGAAGAACGCAGAGAGAAAATCAATCAATTGATTAAGCAGGAGGAAGAGGGGGCGTTGATCTATCAAAAACAAGGATTATTTGGGTTTAATTTGAATACTGATGGCTGGAATTTCATTTACGAACACGGAAAATATAAGTCCATAGTTAATACGAATTTGTGGTGGATGGAATTAGGTGAAAGAAAAGATCCTAAACAGGAAAAACTGACGAAAGGATCTGTAGCAATTCCCGGATTGGCCATCGGAAATCCCTTTGTTTTTGGCAAACAGAATAATTTTTATTATTTCAAATTGGGATTTGGCAGACAAACTTTAATAGGCGGAAAAGGAAATAAGAATGGCGTTGCATTGTCGGCTATTTATGGTGGCGGGCTGAGTTTAGGAATGCTTAAACCATATTATATTCAGGTTGAAGACCCAAATACAGGTAATATCAGTGATA
>CAIMKO010000016.1 GCA_903841915.1 uncultured Chitinophagaceae bacterium
AGTGCAGTTACCATAGTATTTATTTATTGCAAAATTAAAAACTTAATAGAAAAGATCATGATTCAAGAACGGGTTCAACAGAAAGTTCATCTGCCACAACGCTATCATTTTCTTTCTGTTTATTTTTTCGAATATAAAGAACATGTATGACCCCTATCAGCAGCGCAATGAAGCCTGCTGCCATCACCGTATTCTCTACGCCGATATGTTGAGATACCGACCCGATGATCAAACCGCCAAAAGGCTGCATACCAAAAAAAGACATGGCATAAATACTGATCACCCTGCCACGCATGGCCGGATCGACGGTGGTTTGTATGATGGTGTTGGAGATCGTGATCTGTGACATCATCCCAAATGCACTTAATGCAGCAAACACTAATGCCAGCGGATAATAGGTTGTATGAGAAAATAAAATAAGTCCCGTTCCAAAAACAAAAGTGTTGATGGCTAATATTTTCCTAAGATTGGTACCCGGACGCAATGATGCCAGAAATATACCACCTGCAAATGCACCCAAACCGATCACACTATCAATGATCCCAAATGTAGAGGCAGTTCCATGAAATATATCTTTCGCATAAACCGGTATCAAAGTACTAAAGGGCAACACAAATAAACTCACCAGCGCAAGCATGGCCATGATAGAACCGATCGCGGGTGTTTTAATAACATACATCATTCCATCCCTTAATGAGTTGAAAACATTTTGTGTATTTTTCTTAGGCACAAATACCGGCAGTTTCATCAGTAAAAGAGAAATAATAACTGCCATAAAACTTAATGCGTTTATCCCAAAACAAATGTCCTCACCAAATCTTTCGATCACTAAACCTGCAATAGCCGGACCGATCAATCTCGATAAATTCACCATCGAAGAATTAAGGGCCAGTGCATTGGGCAAGTATTTTTTATCGTCCACCATCTCATACACCAATGATTGTCGTGCAGGCACATCGAATGCATTAATGATACCCAGTAATACACTTAATGAAAGTACTTCCCAAACAGTATACTGTTTAAAGAATATCAATACGGCCAATAAAATAGCCTGCAGCATGGAAGCCATTTGTGTAAACAGCATTAATTTGTAACGGTCATACCGATCCGCTGCTACCCCACCCAGAAAAGAAAACAGAAAAGAAGGGAACATGGTCGCAAACAGAGTAACCCCCAGCATGAATTTGGAATGTGTCAATGAATACACTACCCAGCTTACTGCTGTCTTTTGCATCCAGGTGCCGATCAGCGAAACAGATTGCCCGGTAAAAAATAACCGATAGTTACGACTCTTAAATGCACTGAAAGTGGTAATGTTCATAATACTTGCTGTCCAGGAGTTTGATCGATAACTTATGCAAAGTCACTAATTAAATCAGAAACAAAAAACCTGTTTTTTGCAAATATCAAGTAAGCAGTATTGTTTTGGGATCCTTTATTTTACTTTTAAAATATGACAGGTATATAATAATTGCCGTGTTTTACAATCCACTAACCGTAAAATATAGTTGCCGCTTAAATTGTCGGACAAATTCATACTGTATCCACTGCTGATCACTTTTTCTTTTACCATGACATGATTGATATTGAATAATTCTGCGATCACAGTGCTATTGTTGGCAAATTTATATTCTATTTTAAAGTCATTGATTACAGGGTTTGGAAACACGTTGACCATTTCATTGAATGATCGGTTATTTGTAGCATTGACCATATATTGATAAGGGTCTGATCTTTGACTCTTGCAATTATTTTGTGTTGCTTGTACATAATATATGCCATCCACCGCAGGTTTGAATATTTGAACACTGTCTAATTTGATTGTTGAAATATTATTGAACCATTGATTACCTGTAATTACCGAACTCAACAAATTATTATTCGCATCTCTACTGATCGTTGGCTTTTCGGGAACCGCATTTACGGTAACCTTGATCTTTGAACGTTCACTCATACAACCGGATGAATTATTCTGTTGGCAAACATAATAGAACGTTTCGCCTGTCACTGCAGTTGAAGGAATGGGGGCTTCTGCAAACCCCCTCCCTCCGATTGCTTGTTGATACCATATAAGGCTATATCCCGGTAACGCATTTACCGTTAAGGCTTTTGCATCTGCAGCCTCACATAAATTAATATCTGCAGTTACAACAGGTGTGATTGCAGTTGCATTTATCAGTATTCCGATAGAAGTACTGTCGTTACAAGCTTTATCAGTTGATACAGCCAAGCTGATTGTGTACGATCCGTGATTTTTATACGTATGTGTACTATTTTGATCTGTGCTGATATTCTTCACCAAAGAATCGCCAAAATCCCATTTCCAAGTTTTTAAAACAGAGCCATTCAATGAAGTTGAATCGATGAACAAAACAGCTGCATTGGCACAACCTGAATTACTTACCGCTATCTTAGCTCTAGGACTTGGAAAAACGCTGACAATCGCTGTGCTGTCTTTTAAACATCCTGATAAAGAACTAACAGAAAGTTTGACCCGATAGTTTCCTGCCGCTGCATAAGAATGAGATGGATTGATTTGCGTTGAACTTGTACTATCGCCAAAATACCAAGTACGGTTGCTGATAATACCTGCTGTTATACTGCTAGAATCTTGGAAATGAATATAAGTTCCAAAACAAACAGAAGGGCTGATAAATCGAGTAATAGGTGTCGCAAAAACTGTATCTGTAAGAATAATGAAAGAAGCGTCAAACTCTGATGAAGTGATAAAAATTGTGTCTTTATAGATCCCTGCTGCATTGTTCGCCCCTAACCTTACATAAATGCTGCTGTTTTGAACGCTGTTACCAACAGGATATAAATTAATATTGTTGCTATCAAAAGCATTTGGGTTAACAGATATTTCTAAACGTTTTGTTGCATGAATGCTTACAATGGAACTGATATCGGTTGCATTAATTAAAAAGTCTTTTACAGGAGAAGAACTTCCTGAACATGTATGTAAAGATGATAGGGAAGATTTTAAATTGATAGTTGCTTTTGAACCAAAGTCAGGCGGATTAATACCTGCAATACTCTTGTGCATCAAGAGTAACAGAATTAAAATGACTGGCAGGTTTTTCAGCTTCATTGTGATGAACTATAAGAATTGATCTTATTTAATTCACTACAAATAGCTTAAATAAATGATTGCTAGGCAATAGAGGATATTGTGAATTGTGTGTAGTGTTTCTACTACAAATAGTCTCAGACAAGTTTAAATAGCTAATAAAATGTGCTATGAAATACCGCGTAATTTATCAATATATTATAAAGATCATTGCAACCTCTCTTTAAAATTCAACCCGTTTTTTCGTAAAGTATCCATCGCAATATCATAGCCGGCATCAGCATGACGGATCACGCCCATTCCCGGATCATTTCTTAATACCCGCGAAATCCTTGCGGCAGCTGCATCAGTACCATCAGCTACGATCACCATTCCTGCATGGATACTGTAACCCATACCAACGCCGCCACCATGATGCAGACTTACCCAGCTTGCACCGCCTGCTGTATTCACCAAAGCATTTAAGATCGGCCAGTCGGCTACTGCATCGCTTCCATCCAGCATAGCTTCTGTTTCTCTGTTGGGTGATGCAACCGAACCCGTATCCAAATGATCCCTTCCTATCACAATGGGTGCTTTTACTTTTCCGGTACGTACCAGTTCATTAAATGCCAATCCTGCTTTTTCTCTTTCGCCCTGTCCTAACCAACAAATGCGTGCAGGCAATCCCTGAAAAGCAATTCTTTCCTTCGCCATTTTCATCCATCTTAACAAGCCTGCATTTTGAGGAAATAAATGCAGGATCACTTCATCCGTAACAGCAATATCATTTGGATCACCACTTAATGCAGCCCAACGGAATGGACCTTTCCCTTCACAGAATAAAGGGCGGATATATGCCGGAACAAACCCCGGAAAAGCAAAAGGATCATGTGTTGTAAGTCTGCATACATCTAAACTTTTCCCAATCTCTATAACTCTATCTTCAAATTCTTTTGCTCTTGCCCTGATATTATTTCCATAATCAAAAGTGATCGCCCCTTTATCTAAAAGCTGTAGCATATATTGAACATGCAAATACATACTCTCATAAGCACGATGACGATATTCAGTAGGATTCTCTTTTCTTAAGATCTTTGCATCTTCATAGGATACTGCATGTGGCCAGTATCCGATCAAAGGATCGTGCGCAGATGTTTGATCGGTTAATGTATCCGGAATAATATTTCTTTCAATTAATCTTTTCAATAAATGAACAGCATTACAAAGCACCCCAATGCTCTTACTTGCGCCTTGTAACTTGTATGCTTGTGCCTTATCGATAGCTTCATCAATATCAATGATCTTCTCATCGAGGTATTTTGTTTCAATACGTTTATCAATACGCCACTCTTCTACTTCAGCTATCAATGCCACACCCTCATTCATGGTGATGGCAAGTGGTTGTGCACCACCCATACCACCCAATCCTGCAGTAACATTTAGTGTTCCTTTTAAAGAACCTCCACCCCCTTCACCCCCTGAAGGTGGAAGAGAAAAGTGTTTGTCAGCAATGGCAGCATAAGTTTCATAAGTTCCCTGAACGATGCCTTGTGAGCCGATATAGATCCAGCTACCTGCTGTCATTTGTCCGTACATCATCAATCCCTTCTTTTCCAATTCATCAAAATGTTCCCAGGTAGCCCATTTGGGAACAAGCTGCGAATTGGAGATCAATACACGGGGTGCATCAACATGTGTTTTTAAAATCCCAACAGGTTTACCACTTTGTATCAATAATGTTTCATCACTCTCAATATCTTTTAATGCTTTGATGATCAGGTCAAGGCTTTCGAAATTGCGCGCTGCTTTACCCCTACCACCATAGACGATCAGATCATCGGGACGTTCTGCAACATCAGGATCTAAATTGTTCAGCAACATTCTTAATGCCGCTTCCTGGATCCATCCTTTGCAGTTTAATATTGTACCGGTAGGTGTCTTGTATTTGATGGGGTCATATTTTCTGGTGGCAGTGATCATAGCAATCATTTTTCGTATTTGCAATTTAGAGAAACTATTGTCATTCCGACGCAGGAGGCCTGCCTGCCGTTAGGCAGGAATCTGCCCAACTTTTTGCACTATAGCCCAACAGTTCCCTCGTGCCTGCCAATGACACATTGTTTAAAATATTGAAAATGAATGCTGTATAAAATTGATTTTTTAACGCAGAGTACGCAGAGAAATTATTGTGGATTCAAAGCCATCTCTTTTTCCAACTGTCTGAATTGAGGAACGTAGAGGAAAATCCTTACGGATTTTTGGAAAGCAAGCCCCCACTTTATGCAGTGTCATTTTCAAAGAGCTTGTTTGCAAAGCAAAAATTGGTTACTCAGGGATGACAGTACTGCCACAATTTCAGCATCCCTCCCTCTTTTTAGATTCGTCAATCCTATAGTCATCCTATAGTCAACCTATAGTGATCGCTTAAATATTTAAGAATGATAAACTGTCAGAATTACAGCATTAAATTGCTTTTTAACACAGATTAGCGATTCGCTACTCATTCGCTGCTGATTCGCTCGAGATACGCTTGAAGCATACCGGAGTTAAAACTCCTTTTTATGACGAATTGACAACAGAAATAAAGGGTTTAAACTTCCTTCTGAGTCTCAGCAGAGACTCTGCTCAAAAAAATGTACAATCTGTGAAATATACAAGTATCATGAATAATTGTATAATGATTCGCTAAATAAAAATGACCATCTTAGTAAATGAAAAATGGAGATGACTGCTGTCTTAAAAAAAGCAATTACACTTTTATGAAAATAATTTTAATATTAGCTATCTCAATAGCGGCCTTAATTACAGTTGTTCAAATATATTTAGTTATGTCAGCAAGTAAAACAGAAACACAAGTTTATAAAATACTTCTTTCAAAAGATAATTTTGAGATACGTTTTTATCCTGCAGTTAACATAGCCTCAATTACTTCTTCCGCTAAGTCATATAAAGAACTAGCCAATCCCGGATTTAGAAAATTGGCGGGTTATATTTTTGGCGGAAATGAGCGTAAGATAAACATTTCAATGACATCTCCGGTGCACATGGATATCAATGATTCTGCATCTACTATGAGTTTTGTAATGCCTTCTTCTTACAATTTAGACAATTTACCTAAACCCAATGACAAGCAAGTAATCATTAAAACCGTTCCGGATGAGATTGTGGCAGCTATTAAATTCGGGGGTTATGCTTCGGATGAAGATATTGAAAGAAATAAACAAAAATTGATCAAATTATTGAATGAAAATAAAATCGCTTTTTACGGAAACTTTCGCTTTTTAGGATATAACGCGCCCTACCAATTTATTAACAGAAGAAATGAAATTATTGTAAATGTTAATTGGCAGACTAGCGAGTAGTTGCTGTTGTCTCATAAAACCATCCATTATTTGAGAATCCTTCCTCTTGCGGCACTAGATCCCTTTAATTACTGAATGCTGTTATTCGATGCTTTATATACCGAATGATCAAATTGCCTGATGCTGATTTCCTAATACACCAGATCCTCATACGCCCCCTGCAACTCATTATAACTGTGCTGATCCTTTGCTTCTTTAGCTGCAGCCATCCCCTTTTCGTACCAACTGATAGCAGCTTCTTTTTCACCTTTCTGTTCTAGCAATTTTGCCAAATGATAATAAGAGCCGATATAATCCGGCGATTCATTGAGTATGGACAGAAAGAGTTCTTTGGCCTTTTCATCCTCATTTATTTTCAGGTATTCCAATGCCAATGCGTGCCGCAGGAAATTGTCATTCGGTTGTGCTTTTAAAAATTCGAGTATCCGTTCTATTCTGTTCATAAAAGTTCACAAATTATTTTTACTGTAAAGTTTTGCTCTATAAAAAACAACCCTATATTTGCTAAATAGTTGCATAAACAACTAATATTTGATGACTGATATTTTAGGATATTGTTTTATTACACGAATTTTTGCTAATTACACGAATGTATAAGAATAGTATTATTTTATTCGTGTAATTCGATCGAATTCGTGTAATCACCTAAAATCGCTTATTCATAACCCATTTAAAATTATCTGACGAAAATAATACTGTATGAAAATCTTAGTCTGCATTAGCAAAACCCCCGATACCACATCAAAAATAGCTTTCAAAAACGGCAATACCCAATTTGATGAAGCGGGAGTACAATGGATCCTCAATCCTTACGATGAATGGTATGCATTGGTAAGGGCTTTGGAACTGAAGGAAAAAGATCCGAGCATTGTTTTACACCTGATTTCTGTGGGTACTGCTGATTACGATCCGATCATCCGTAAAGCATTAGCTCTGGGTGGTGATGAAGCCATTCGCATTAATACCGACAGCAGCGACAGTTATTCTATTGCAGCACAAATCGCAGCTGTTGCAAAAGAAGGCGGTTATGACCTGATCTTAACCGGAAAAGAAACCATTGATTATAATGGCGCTTCCATTCCCGGTTTTATTTCCGAATTACTGGACATGCCTTATGTTTCATTGGCCACAAAATTTGAACTGAATGGAACTGTTGCCACCATTGACCGTGAAATTGAAGGCGGAGAAGAAGTGAATGAAGTTTCCTTGCCTGTTGTAGTAGGCTGCCAGAAAGGTATGGCAGAGCAACGTATCCCCAATATGCGTGGTATTATGGCTGCCAGAACAAAACCATTGAAAGTGGTAGAACCTATTGCAGTAGATGCATTGACTTCAGTTCTTAATTTTGAATTACCGGCAGCA
>CAIMKO010000017.1 GCA_903841915.1 uncultured Chitinophagaceae bacterium
GTATCCAGTTTGTTCAGGAATTTCGACAAAGCTCTGCCCTGTGAAAAATCGCCAATAGAATCCCATCCTGTGTCTGCACCTAACTGCTGTAACATCCTTGAATTATTATTGCGTAACGCACCAAGGTGAAATTGTTGCACCCAGCCTTTTTCCCAATCCCATTCAGCAAAATGAACCAGCATAGCTGATTTGAATTTGCGTTGTTCTGTTTCATTCAATTGTTTTCCGGAATGAACTTTATTAAATATACTATCGATCTCATGTCCTGTAAAATCATCTGCGTAAATTTCTTCCAATCCATGATCACTTACACAACATCCCATTGAAGCAAAGAAATCATGACGATTTTGTAATGCAAACAAAAAGTCATCAAAAGAAGAAATAGAAATATTAGTGGCCATTTCTATCTTCTTTACATAATCATTGAACTTTTCTGTATCAACTACATTCATTGCATTGTCAGGACGAAATGCAGGCAATACCGGTATTTCAAATTCATCTTCTACTAATTGTTTATGAAACTCCAGTGAATCGATCGGATCATCTGTTGTACAAACAGTTTTCACATTCATTTTACGCAGCAGATTCTTTACAGAATACTCCGGTGATCGTAACTTTTCAGAACATTCATCGTAGATCTTCTTTGCAGTATCAGCACTCAGCAGTTCATGCACATCGAAATAACGTTGTAATTCCAGATGGGTCCAGTGGTATAATGGATTCCGCAAAGTATAGGGAACCGTAGCTGACCAATGTTTGAATTTTTCAAAATCTGATGCGGCACCGGTAATGAATTTTTCATTCACGCCGTTGGCACGCATGGCACGCCATTTATAATGATCTCCATACAACCATACCTGAGTAAGGTTATCAAAATTTTTATCTTCTGCGATCTGCTGTTGCGGTAAATGGCAGTGATAATCTATAATTGGCATGTTCTTCGCATACTCATGATATAAATGCTGAGCAGTCTTATTGTTCAACAAGAAATTCTCATCTAAAAAAGGCTTCATAATCGATCTATTTAAATTCAACGCTAAGTTTAATAATTCCGAACATTATAATGTTACCCCGGATTTAAAAATGGCTATTTCTTTAAACCCAGTTTGTTCGTGTTTTAATTTTTTCCCGTTACATGTTTCAATAATAAAATCAACAAATCTTTTTACAGCAATATCCATAGTTTCCCCTTCCAATAAAGTACCTGCATTAAAATCGATCCATCCAGTCTTAAAATTGAACAATTTTGAATTGGTTGATATTTTCATGGTGGGAATAAAACTTCCAAACGGTGTTCCACGACCAGTGGTAAAAAGCACAAGTTGACAACCTGATAATCCTAATGCTGTTGAAGCTACTAAATCATTGCCCGGTGAATTTAAAAGATTCAAACCATGTACAGTTACAGGCTCTGCATAATTAAGCACATCTACTACTTCACTGTTACCCCCCTTTTGTGTACAACCTAATGATTTGTCTTCCAGTGTAGAAATACCACCTGCTTTATTTCCCGGTGATGGATTTTCATAAATAGGTTGCTCACTTTTCCGAAAATAATCCTTGAAATTATTGATCAGATCAACGCTGTCATGGAATACTTCCTCATTAACACAACGGTTCATTAAGATCGTTTCCGCACCAAACATTTCCGGCACTTCCGTTAAAATAGTTGTTCCTCCTTGTGCGATCAGCCAGTCCGAAAAACGCCCCAGCAAAGGATTTGCTGTAATTCCACTAAAACCATCACTTCCTCCGCATTTTAATCCGATTTTTAATGATGATAGCGGAAGTACTTCACGTTTATCGTTCTTCATGTCTTCAACTAATTCTTTCATCAGTTCAAAACCAATTTCAATTTCGTCCGACACTTGCTGAGATATTAAAAACTTAACTCTATTCGAATCAAAATTTTCCATCGCTTCTTTAAAAGCTGACTGCTGATTATTTTCGCAACCTAAGCTCATTACCAAAATCCCTCCTGCATTGGGATGTTTAGCTAAAGCAACTAATGCCTTCTTTGTATTTTCATGGTCATCTCCCAATTGAGAACATCCATAGTTATGTGTGTATACACGAATATCATCGATATGCGATACATCCAATTCACTTTTGATGCGATTGACAATCATTTGTGCTTGTCCATTCACACAGCCCACTGTTGGCACGATCCATAATTCATTTCGGATACCTGTATTTCCATCGCTTCGTTTATATGCATTGATCTTTAAGTCGCTCTTTGGGATATTCAATACCGGATGAACGGGATGATATGCATATTGCAAATTATCCTGCAGGTTGGTTTTTACATTTTGCGTATGCACATGTTCTCCTTCAGCGATATCCTTTAATGCATGTCCGATTGCATAGCCATACTTGATCACATTTTCGTTCTCGTTGATTGGCCGAATAGCGATCTTATGTCCGGTTGGAATACTGTTTTTAATCACAACAGCTTTGCCATCGATCACTAAAATGTCCCCTTCAGCAATCTCTTCAGTTGCCACCACAACATTATCAGCGGGGTTTATTTTTATGTACTTACTCATTAATATTTATGTTTTAATTTATAAGAAACCAATTAGGTTTTAAATAATGGAACTGACTGCCTCTTTCATACCCTTGCTTAATATTAATTGCACGTCGCTGGTTACTTCATCAATAAAGAAAGGAACTGTTGCAAAATCTTCTTTCCATATGTTCTTATTTTTTACAATGCCTTCAACCCAGCCCTTTATATCATTAACATTGAATGTTGATTTAATGAAATCAACAAATTCAGCAGTATCATTTGCAGTAAAAGGCACTTCAGCTTTCCCGCTGTACAATACCAATAATGCCGCAAAAGAGAATGTTACCAATTTCGCATTTTTATTCTTCTTGCTGTAATTATCCAATACAGTAGGAAAATCTCTTGTTTCCCATTTAGAAAGAGAATTCAGCGAAATATCTTTCAAATAATGCTTCAGGAATGGATTGTAAAAACGTTCCAGTATTTTCTTAGCGAATTGTTTCAATTCTTCCTGATCCTCATCAATTACAGGAAGCACTTCTTCAGCCACCATTTTATTAATGAATATTTCAACAGCAGGCGTTTTAAATGCATCCATCACAGTTTCACAACCCAATTGCAGTGCGATAGGTACCATAGCTGTATGCGAGCCATTTAAGATACGAACCTTCTTTGCCCTGAAGTCGTGAATATCATCCATGAAAAGAACATTAAACCCGGCAGCATCCAATGGTAATATTTTTTGTATACTGGCATCTCCGCCAATTGCCCAAACATGAAAATATTCTCCTTTCACAACAAGATTATCATCAAAGCCTATCTCTTCTTTAATTTCATTGATAGTTTCTTTCGGGAAGCCGGGAACGATACGATCTACCAGTGTATCATAAAAATGGCAATTGGAATTTACCCATGCTATGAAATCAGCACCCAAATTGTTTGCTTTTGCATGCTGCAGAATATATTGCCGTAATGTTGATCCGTTATCTTCGATTAATTCGCAACAAATGACTGACAAACCTTTTGCTGGATCTCCTTTAAATTTCTGAAAGCGTTTATACAGCAGCGCAGTCATCTTTGCAGGATAAGAAGAAGGAGGTTCTGCCTGTAAATTATCCCCCGCTTCATAACGAATGCCGGCTTCTGTTGTATTGGAAACAACCATCTCCAGCGCATCACTCAAAAACAATTTTTCATACTCCTTATAATCAGAATATGGATTGATGACGCGTGTGATACTTTTAACCAATGATATTTCTTTAACAGGCTGCTTATCTTTGATCCCCTCGAGATAAACGTGATACATGTTATCCTGCTGTTCAAATATTTTCCGAATAGCTTCTCCCTGTGCAATAGGCTGAACGATTGCAATGCCATGATCCATTTTCCCACTTGCATTGGCCTTATCGATCATCCAATCAACAAAAGCACGTAAAAAGTTACCTTCCCCAAATTGTAAGATCTTTTCAGTTAATTGAGGTTTTTCAACTGTAGTATTATTTAAAGGCTTTATCATGACTCTTATCTATTTTTAGTTTTTGTTTGTATTTTCTAATGAATTCCATTTGTTTCCAAATAACCATTTTACTGAAATATCTTTTGCTGCCGGTGATCCTTTTGCTGTATTTAAATTATTTGCGAACCAACTGTAATCTCCTCCGGCTCTATGGCAATTATAATAATAGATCCTTTCACCCCATTGAATCACATTAGTTGTAGATACACGATAAATGGGCTTATCAGCCATGTTTTGTGCGAATGAACAATCAATTAAATAGAACTGTGCATCCCGATGATAACGGCCTAGCATGAATCCATCAAAACCTTTAAAACTGCAATTCTTCAATATTGTCTTTGAATCTTCATACTTACTCCCATCGTGCCAGATGCTGGCAGGTCCCGTATCTGCTATGAACAAACAATTCTCTGCCCATGCCCAACCGCGCGGACAATAAAAATCAACACCGCCTTCCATCACACAATCCTTAAAATAAAATAAACCTGCTTCTACATTCCACGGACTAACTGTATCTCCTCCAAATGCACGCAATACACAATTGATCACTTTTAATCTGGTCGTATTAAATGAACGCAATGCCATCTGATGACCGCCACGTTGCACTTTTTTTTCATGAAGAGCAGAGGTATCTGCAGCACAGGGAACAGTGATATCATCTGTATGATCAAATCCGAAACTGTTTTGAATCGTCAGGTTCTTTAATGTGATATCACTTCCTCTTAAATTTAAAGTGGCAACGCCCCAATCATCCGCATTATCACATCGCCAGCTGTCTCTTGCAATGGATTGTGTAATGATAGTTGAAGTTTTATCTTCTCCTTCAAAAATGATTTTACTTTTCTCTACAAATATTTTCTCCTGATAGTTGCCTTTTTTAATAAAAATGATCCTTGGTCTAGTTGAGTCATCATTCAAACTGTTTATAGCAGACTGAATACTGGTAAAATCTCCATGACCATTCTTATCTACAATAACCCGTGCAACAGAGACCTTCTGCGCATACCCGATGATAAGGTTTACAGATAATAAAAACAGGATAATTTGTTTTAAATAAGACTTCATTATTTATTTTTTGCCAGCCATTCAGGGTATTTTTTTTCAATCAGTACTTTAGGCCATTCGCCATACCATGCATAGCCTGTTCTTCTTTCATATTCGATCTCTGCCACAGTTTTCTTTTTAATTCCATCTCGTCCGCAAAAGAAAGGTTCGCCTGTTCCCAGATCATAAAATCTGGCCCACATTTCATTCTTCTCATCTTTTACAATCACTCTGTCAAATCCTTTCACCGCAGTTGAATCCTTAACCAATTTCCATTCCAAACCTGTGATCCTTGATCTTTTAAACCACTCAACTGCACTGTGAATGGATTGTATAATTTCAGGAGAAGGATTTGGCAAGCGCATTAAAAACAAAACAATATCTACACTTTCTTCACCGCTAAATGAGGGCAATTCGTAAGACCTTGCTTTAGCCGGCTGGAAACTCACTTCATCATATTGCGCACACCATACGGTCAATTTGCCGTTGACTTTGATCTGTGTTTTCAGGATACAGTCAATACCCTTTTTCACTGCATCATCAGAAGGTTTTCGTAAGGATGGATCAACAGCATTGAAATAGGTAGTACACAGACTCAGATCATACAATACATTCATCGTATTGATCATCGCATTATCATTATAAGTGATCTCATGACGATATGAACTCAGGTCAGGATAAAACTGCGGCCATCCGCCATTTGCATATTGTGCTTTCAATAGATAACTGATACCGCGTTCAGCAGCTTCGAGATATTTCTTATTGCCGGTCGATGCATATGCTTTCAGTAAATACCTGATCTCTTTATTGGTGGCATCATTATCGATCGTTGCATCATTTCTGTTTGATTCATCGGTGATTGTAGCTTTCTCAAGAGCAGAATATTCTCTGCTGTAATTAATCTTGTCTTCGTGATAATGTTTCGGCCATCCTCCATAATCTCTCTGAAACAACAGCATATTATCGGCGACCATATCCTGCGCATAAACAGATGGATACATCACTGTGAAACAAAGAACAATCCATATTTTTTTCAATAACTGCATTACTTGTTTTTTGTTTGAGCGATCAACCATAGAACCAGATCATTCGCTGCTTTGTTATTTTCATATTCAATAGGCAATTTTCTTCCATCTACATATTCATTATACACCCAAGGGTCACCCACTGCAAATACAGTTCCTTTGCCAACTTTTGAGACCGCAATAATATTATCGCCGTTATCAGTCAGGATCGCTCTTGCAGGTGCTGCTAATTTAAGTGTGCTTATTTCTTTCAGATACACCTTCTTTGCTGTTTTAAATATCTCATTGAAAGAACTAAGATTAAACGTCCCTGTTTCGTATTGATTCCCGATGACTTTATTACGGCTATCTTCATTAAAATGAATCCCGAATTTTTCTGTTAACGTATTGAAGTGTTCGAACTCTGCATTCCCTTTATCATTATGCAGCAATACCAATACACCACCTTTCTTTACCCATTCATAAATTGCCTCAGCATCTTTAGGTTGTACATAATTGGGTTGTGGATTATCGGCAATATTATCAGCATCCACAATGACAAAAATATCTGCCTGAGCTAAATTTTTAGCTTCAGGTGCATCGCTTAAGGTCGTTGTTTGTACTCCGTACTTATTGAAAATATTTCCGAAATAAGAGAAGCCGCTGTTAGGCATTTCATCCCATTTATAATGAAATGGCATGGTTTTCCCGGTGATATCCTTCTTTTTTTCAGAATTATAATAATCATCCAGTAAAACAGTTTTTCCTTTTCCAATATTTAGTGTTGGCAATAATTCTATCTCATTGCTCATTAATAAAAAAGCACCAACACCTTTCGGATCATTGGTCACTACTTTTTCACTCATATAATAATCGTAACTACCATCACGGTAAGGTTCTCCACCCAAACCACTGACACTCACTGTTCCTTCTAAAGCTGTCAATCCACTAGCATCGGTCTTTATAAATTTTTTAATGATCCCGGCATAACCTTTTTTAGCTGATCCGATATTGGAAGAACTGATATATCCCAGACGAACAGCTTTTGCGATCGTGTACACAAACATGCAACTGGCAGAGGCTTCCTGATAATTTTTGGGTTGATTGGGTTTATCTAAAATATCCCACCACAAACCCGTTGATGTATCCTGAACTTTTCCAACAGCAGAAATATAACGTTGCAAAATTTCTATCAAAGTTTTTCTTTTAGGGTGATCCTTCGGAAATTGCTCCAACACATCTACCAAAGCAATACCATACCACCCCATGGCCCTTGCCCAGAAATTGGGAGAACAACCTGTTTGTTTATTGGCCCATTTTTGTTCTTTACTCTCGTCCCATGCATGATATAGTAATCCTGTTTTTGGATCCCGTGCGTGCTGCTCCATCCAAATGAATTGATTGGCGATATCATCAAAACCAGCATCTTCATGAAATGTTTTTGCATACTCGACGTAAAACGGTTCCCCCATATATAGCCCATCCAGCCACATTTGATAAGGATATCTTTTCTTATGCCAGAAACCCCCTTCTTTTGTACGTGGTTGATTTTTTAATTGCTCTCTTAAAGTAGTCGCAGCTTTATAATATTTTTCTTTCCCGGTAACTGCGTATAAGGTCAGTAAGTTTCTTCCGCATAAAACATTGTCAATATTGAATTCATCTTGTTTATAACCTCTGATCTCGCCTTTATCATTCACAAAAAAGTCCATGCTCTTTTGTATATAGTTAAAATATTTTCCATCACCGGTTGCATACCATAATCCTTCCATTCCTTTTAATATCACACCCTGATCATAGGTCCATTTAGCAGGTTTGCCTTCTGTACTCAAAGAATCTTTCCAGATGGTCATGACAGTTGCAGCCATTTGTTGGCTGAGCGGATTTTGCTGAGCGCTTACGGAGGTAAGAGAAGCTATAAAAAAAAGGGTGATGACAAGTTTCATATTTGTTGGCGTTAGTAATAGTATCAGTTTATCGATAAAGTACAATTGTGTTCATAATAAATGATACTGTCAAGCTGCATCTCGGCGGTATCATTTCTCTATAATTACTGAGTTTTCATTTGCACCTGAATCAGCTTTTACTTTATTTTTTGCTTTGGACGAATCAGTGTTTTTCAATTTGATCAAACTGCTTCTTTCCCCTTTTACATTGACCAGCAACTCTGCAGCATCATTAAACAGCAGCTTATCAAATGAAATATTATTACTGTTCAGGATATTGAGGATCGGATCTGTTTCTACTACAACCAATCTTAAATTTTTGATCGAAATATTAGATGCTTCTTCACATTCAACACCCTTCTTAGATCTAATCACCAAATTTTCCAACTCAATATTCTTGATATTCATTTCCGGTAACCCTCGTATAAAAATGCCTTTCTCAGCTCCGTAACAAACGATATTCTTTACATGAAAATCTCTGAACTGAGGGGTAGCTTCTGTAACAGGCAATAATTCTACTTTGGGTGCATCTCTTTTTTCACCGGCCAATGGTACCGGGTCTTTTGCCATATAATACATATCAAACAAAATGGCTTCACCCAGAATATCTTTCATCACAATATTGTTCACGTAGATCTTTTCTACTATCCCGCCGCGACCTCTGGCTGTTTTAAAACGCAATCCAACATCTGTTCCGATGAAACTGCAATCAGAAACAAATAAATTTCTTGCCCCACCACTCATTTCACTTCCTATTACAAAACCCCCGTGTGCATGATAAACGATATTGTTTCTTATAATTCCGTTTTCAGTTGGCATTCCTCTTTTTCTACCTTCTTCATCCCTTCCACTTTTAATACAAATACCATCATCACCAACATCAAACGTTGAATTTTCTATGATGAAATTTTTACAACTTTCAACATCGATGCCATCACCGTTTTGTGCGTACCATGGATTTTTTGCAGATATATTTCTTACAGTGAGGTCTTCACACATTAAAGGATGTAAACACCATGCTGGAGAATTTTGAAATGTCACACCTTCCAATAATACTTTATTACAAGAAGAGAATACCAATAAATTAGGGCGCAAAAAATCCTTGTAGGCCTCCACATCTTTTACGGTCATGCCCGGTTTAATAACGCCCGGTTCTTTCACTGTGGTTCCTAAAAATGATTTTTGAGAAGGATACCATGTTTTTTTATCCTCACTCAATAAACCTCCGCTTGTCAATAATCTTTTCCACTGTGTTTCATTCAATTTCTCTTTCTTCACGGCTCTCCATGCATCACCAAAACCATCAATGATACCAGAACCTGTAATTGCAATATTCTCTGCATGATCGGCAGAAACTGGTGATTGATTTCTGAATGCAGTCGATCCTTCCCAATTTCCCTGAACCAATGGATATTGATCGAAGTCGGAGGTAAACTGAAGAACCGCATCACGATCGATATGCAGATTCACATTACTCTTCAAAACAATGGGGCCGGTCAGCCACATACCCCCGGGAATCAAGACAACGCCTCCTCCATTCTTATTACAGGCTGCAATCGCCTTATTGATCGCTACTGTATTTAATGTAATTCCATCAGCAACAGCATCAAATTTTTTGATGTTAAAAGTGTCTTTCTTAAACTGTGTGGATCGAATAACGGGCATTGTTTGTGCAACTGTAATTTCTGCAATAAACATGCACACAAAAATGACTGAAGAAATATGGCTGAATCGTTTCATAATAATGGTTGAATAGGCTTCCCAAATTTATAACGAGATCACAGAGTTCTTCGATAATTCTCATTAAAATCCTGCTTTATTTACGCAATCGTTCCCGATTTACAAGCGCATTTTCTCCTTTCAATTTTGCGATATTCCGCTAATTTTATCGTTTCTACTAAATAGCTTAGATTCGATGAAGTTTAAAGCTCAAAATACA
>CAIMKO010000018.1 GCA_903841915.1 uncultured Chitinophagaceae bacterium
AACAAAAGAAGAAACCATTAAAGTTTCGGGTAATTGCGGAACCTGCAAAAAGAAGATAGAAAAAGCCGCTACTGCTGCGGGAGCCAGTTTTGCAAGCTGGGATAAGAGCACCAAGATTCTGGATGTAAAATATGATGCTGCAAAGACGAATGAAAAAAAGATCCAGGAAAGCATCGCTGCTGCGGGTTACGACACACAGGATGTAAAAGCAACGGATGAAGCGTATAAGAAATTAGACGAATGTTGTCAATACGATAGAAAAGCTGTTAAGAAACAATAAGTCTAGTATAAAATTCTAAGAAGAGCCCGGTAATGTTTATCGGGCTCTTTTTTTATGCCAATCAATTTTTCTTCCTGCTAATACTTTAAAAACAAATTTGTCGGTTGCATCGGTCAAGCCGAAACCGGGCCCGAGATTCAATTCCCAATTTTCATTGTTCAACATATCATAGACAAAATATAAAGCATGACTTTGTTCGGCCAATTGATCAAATCTGTTGATCGGTCCCACGCTTCCATAATATTCTACTCCTATACTGGCATTTTTGAAGAATGAATATGATGCTTTTACATTCGGCTCAAAAGAAGGTGCTGTATTTTGATTAACTCCTTTTAAGGAAATGCCTAATGCCGGATTAAAGGAAATATAAAATTTACCCCATTCTTTATCAATGATGGGGCGGATCTCAACGTTCCATGTATCCGGTGAATATTCCTGGCGTTGATACCCTATCTCTGCAGATAAGCTAAGGCCAACCGGCAATTTCCATTTATCGGGTGCGGCAATACGCGGACGGATATGTGTGCCTACAAATTGATACCCGTATGGTGAAGTATAATTGGTGAATAGGTAAAAACCAATTTCAAAATTATCTGTGAAACCATGCGTGATCTCTACCGTTTCATGCAATGCATGATAAGACGGACGTACGCCATCCACTATATTCTTTTCTCCGTTAAAAGTATAATTACTGTGTAGTTCAAATATGGTAGTCCCTTTATCTTGGGTCTTTGCGCCATATACTTGAATCTCATAATTATCCTGCGAGAAAATTATTTGAGATGAGAATAGAAAAAATACGAACAATAATTTTCTCATGCTGTATAAAAATGAATTGCAAATAACGATATAAAGATGGTTAGCAGGTTTTGAATAAGGGAATTATTTTTCAAAATAAACATGGCTGGCACCCACCCATTCTTTGTCCTGATTGTATCTGACACCGATCATTTTTCCTTTGCTTAATCTTGCTAGGTTAAAAGTTGCAACCGGCCTTTTTGTAGCTTCTTTCCAGAAATAAAATATCCGGATCTCAGCTTTTGCAGGAATATCAGGTGTTTCAATTACATCAGCATACTTCACTTTTCGTTGCAGTATCCAGTTATGCGGATCGGTAACACCGGTAATATCTTCGGGGCTTACATCAATGACCACACCTTGTCCCGCAAAAGAGAATAAAGGTTTTAAAACATAATTCTCCAGATCAGCGGGTAATTCCTTTATTTCATCGAGGAATGTTGTTTGTGGAACATAAGGATGCTGAATAAAAGGCAGTGTGTATTTGCTGATACGGTAAAACCAGTTGGGATGCGGTACCCATTCCACATCCAAATCGGCAGATAATATTTTTCCTTTCTCCTGCATCTCGGCAGATTGCGCATGCAGATCATCAAAAATAATTCTGTTATAAATCCTTTTTACTTCGATCTTCCTGCCATCTCTTTCATAAAACAATTTCTTCCCTTCAAGGATCAATTCTGTCAGGCAAACAATCGGGATGCCGATATAATCTTCAGTGCAATAAAAATCAATTCTTGTTTTTTGTTCATGAGGTAATAATTCCAACAAAATAACATTTTCCGATTGCTGATCTTTGATAATAATGTCTTTCAGTAATTGGAGATATGTTTCTTTATTGAAGCCATTGAAATAAGCCGAATAAGTGTCAGGAATATTGAAATGTTTATTTGTTATTTCATCATGCCAAACCTGATAACAGAATAGAGTAGGGAAGCCCTGCATTTCTATCAATTGCGGTTCCAGTTCTCCTTTATCATTTTCGCAGATACCGAAATCGAATGCGATGAAATGCGAAAAGGAATTTTCATTCAGCACTTTTATTTCTTCCGGGATCGCATTTTTTGTGATAGCCAAGAAATTAGGCTGCGTAATTACATCCACTATGCTTTCACAAGCAGACAGCATTTTTTCGCCAAATGCCTTATCAACAAAAACGGGCGTTTCGGCCACACGAAAATCGATCGTGCCAGGATGTTTACTGTTCAGCTCTTCCAGAAAATTTTGATATTTTTCTTTCGTGAAACTTTCGTTGAACCATTTTCTTAATGCA
>CAIMKO010000019.1 GCA_903841915.1 uncultured Chitinophagaceae bacterium
AGAAGATCCGTAGCAAGAATTACAACGATCGTTAAAATGAAAGGAAGAAATTGCTTCCATCCTAAACTCCACATATTTCGATACAGTTTTGGTTTTGTGAGATTAAAACCGGTAACAATTAAGACAGCTGCAAGTGAAGCATAAGGGATCATATTCACTACAAAGGGTATTAGTAGTACTGCCAACAGTAAAAATAACCCATGTGTAAAAGCAGAGAGTTTTGTTCTGCCACCAGCATCCACATTCGCTGAACCGCGCACAATAACAGCTGTCATAGGTATCGCACCTAATAATCCGCATAACATATTGCCGATCCCTTGTGCGAATAATTCTCTGTTCACGGGGGTGATACGATTACGAATATCTAATTTATCAATTGCCTCACAACACAATAATGTTTCCAGTGTTGCTAATAAACCAATGATCAATCCATCTTTCCAGATCTCTAAACTGGAAAACGTCTTTGAAAAATCAGGAAATGTTATTTGCCCGAATAAATTATGCGGAATATTCACCAACTGAGTTTGTTTTAGGAGCAGACTAGAAGCGATCATCGAAAAAAATAAATTGATGATAATGCCGACTGATACAGCTAATAAAGGTGCAGGTAGCAAAGTATGTCTGACCGGAAAATATTTTTTTAAAATAAAAAATACCGCAAGAGAAGCAACTGTAATGATGATGGCGCCTCTTGTAGTATGCTTATTAAAATTATCAAGGACGCTAAGCGAATTTCGAGGTGAGAATAAACGTAAAAACCCACTATCCCAAAAGTCCGGTTGATCATAACCCAATGCAACGGGAATTTGTTTGGAGATCAAAATAATGCCGATCGCTGCCAGCATTCCTTTAATTACTGCTGAAGGAAAATAATTTGCGATCACACCCAGTTTTAAAAAGCCGAGACATATTTGAAAAAAACCCGCAACCATTACTGATAAAAGAAATACTTTATAATCTCCCAAAGAAATAATTGAAGCCGCTACAACAGTGGATAATCCCGCACCAGGACCTGAAACACCTAATTGTGATCCGCTGATCATTGAAACTACAATACCACCGATGATACCTGATAAGATACCTGCGTATAAAGGAGCACCGGAAGCAAGTGCAATGCCTAAACAAAGTGGTAGTGCAACTAAAAAAACAGATAAGCCTGCAGGAAGATCATGCTTTAGCCAGATGAGTCGATAATATTTTATCTTTCTTCTCAAAGTGCATAAGGGTTTCGGCAAAGATCCAAATACATCACGTCTTAATGCAGATAAATAAAATAGCATGTGTTAAATCAATCCCTGATTCTTGATATATCTGTACTTACGTGACCCACTGATACGTTCATAACAATATTTAATTTTTATGTAGCAAACCGTCATTTATTGGATAAAATTAGCAATCAGATCGGCAACTTTTTTTGCTGCTTCTTCCATCGGTACATGACCAATGTTTTTTAAGATTTCAAGCTTGCTTCCTTTGATGTTTTTTTCAAACAAGTAAGCATTTTCGACAGGTATTACCTGGTCTTTTTCGCCCCATATAATTAGCGTGGGAGAGGAGATCGTATTGATCTTTTCAGGTTCACGCTCAAAACCTTTTTTGAAAATGGTTAATACAGCTTTTCTGTTCCCTTCGCTAATGGCAATATCATGAAACCGTTCTACTTGTGCATCTGTAACCCGGTTCTTGTCAAAGTAGATTCCTTCCAAACTCTTACGTACCAATGATTTTGGCGTAATATATAATAGAAGGTTATTGATAACAGGCGTTGAAGCAATCGTAAAACCAATTGACCCTTTTGCATTTTTTATTGGGTAACCAGCTGCGTCGATCAATATTAATTTAGAAACATTGTTGTGTACTGTAGTATATTCCCACGCGATTGCTCCTCCTAACGAATTCCCGGCGATTATGCATCTTGAAATATGCAATTGATTGAAAAACGAGTCCAGAAATTGATTATAATATGCAAAGCTGTAATTGTTTTCAGGATTAGGTCCGGTTAATCCAAATGCAGGCAGATCAATACTGATCAATCTTTTTTTGGCCTTTAAACACAGAACTACACTGTCCCATGTATTCAAAGATGATGACATACCATGCAATAAAATCAGTGGCACGGAATCATTGGTATTTCCTTCATCACGGTAATGTATCTGCATGCCCATTAATGGTAAGAAGTGTGAAGAAGCATTGCTGTATTTAGGTTTTAATTTTTCTCTCGGGATATCTTTTTCAAATAATGCAGCTAAGAAAATGAATAGCAATATTATTACAGTCAGCAAAAAATAAGCAACAAATTTGATGAGTTTTTTCATGAGACGTTTTGTGTGGTAAAAGTAAAACGAAAATATTTTTTCCTGTGTTAACAAATTCAAATCTGAACTTTAAAGCTGATGGAGAAAGAGAAATTACAAGTAAGTGACAGATTGAAGAAGAAATGAAATCGAAAGTCAGCTTGAAAAAATTATTGCTTTAACTTCTTTTTGGTTTCATCAATAATATCTAACATGCCATTCGTAAAACTATCATCTGCGATTTGCCAGAACATGATACCATTTAGATGGTTTTTGATGACATATTTTGTTTTTAAAGAAATCGAAACACTATCATCAAAAGTTACTAACCATTTTTTCTGGGGATTATATAAGGAAGGGGCCTTGGACTTACTATCCCAATGATAAATATAACCGCTGTCTTTTGAGAATGCTGTTGAAAAATTTTTCCCTGAAACTCCTTTCAGAAATTTTCCGGGTTGATATAACCCATTATTCTCCGGAGCAACATTTTCCCAGATCCTCGCATAAAAAGCAGCACCAATCAAAAGTTTGTTTCTGGGTACTCCTTTCTTAACCAGCATTCTTACTGCGTTATCACAGGACTCTTTTTGATGATGGGTTGAATATAATGCTGTATGATGACCGGTCACTGTATCATAGCCGGTGATCAGATCGTAGGTCATTAAATTTATCCGGTCAACAAGTGGACCAACTTTTCCCCATTCAACAGATTCATTGATGAATCTTGTAAACCCGCCTGCAGCAAAACTTATTTCCTTTTCTTTTCCTAAGGTATCCCTCAAAGTCTTGATCAACGAAGTGAAATTTTGTTTATCGTTGCGATCGTAAGGATGCCCAGGTGGGCCTTGGATAGCCGGGTATTCCCAATCCAGATCGATACCATCGGCTTTTAAATAGTCGAGTAATTTTTTTACAGATGACGCAAATACTTTCCTAGAACTGTCTTCAGCAAAAATGCCGGAACAAGTATAACAACCTGTCCACCCACCCATTGAAATGATCACTTTTAAGTTTGGATTCCTTTTTTTTAAAGCAACACAATTTGTGATTGCCAAACTGTCTCTTAAATTTGAAACAGCTATTTTATTTCCTCTCAAATGCGTGAAACTAAAACAAAGATGTGTTAGTTTTTCTATCGGGAAACTATCGATCATCGTAGGCCTTCCTGCATAATAACCAAATACGATAATACTTTTCCTTGCTTCTTTTTTTTGTGAGAATATTGAACTAGTTATAAAAATGAAGCAAATAAGTAAGGTTGATATTATTTGCTTTTTATTCATCTGGAAAATATTCAATCCTTATTTAAGTAGATTTTTTATCTCATTCAGTTTCATCAATGCTTCAACAGGGGTAAGTCGATTAATATCCATTTCTGTCAACATTGTTCTCATTTCATCAAATGTTTGTGAGTGCGCATCGAAGATGGAGAGTTGCATTTGAGGGCTTCCTATTTGTTTAATGATATTATCTAGTGTAGCCTTCGCATTTTTACCTCCTGACTCCTGGCTCCCCCTACTATCTTCTAATTGTTTAAGGATCTCATTCGCTCTGTCAATCAGGCTTGGTGGCATTCCCGCCATCTTCGCCACATGGATACCAAAACTATGCGTACTGCCGCCGGGGGCTAATTTGCGTAAAAAGATAATTTTATTGCCAACTTCTTTATTAGTAACATGATAATTTTTTACCCTCGGTAATTTTTCTTCCAACTCATTCAATTCATGATAATGCGTGGCGAATAAAGTTTTGGGTGCAGCGGTTGAGCTATGTAAAAATTCAACAATACTCCATGCAATAGAAATCCCATCATAAGTGGAAGTGCCTCTGCCGATTTCATCCAGTAATATCAAACTTCTGGAAGAAATATTATTGATGATGCTGGCCGTTTCATTCATTTCCACCATGAAAGTACTTTCACCACCGCTTAAATTATCACTGGCTCCGACACGGGTAAAAATTTTATCGGTCAATGGGATCCTGGCGGATGCAGCAGGAACAAAGCTCCCCATATGCGCTATTAAAGTGATGAGTGCGGTTTGTCTTAAGATCGCACTCTTACCGCTCATATTCGGCCCGGTTAAAATAATGATCTGTTGTGATGAAGGATCGAGTAAAATATCATTAGCAATATATTGCTCACCGGCTGCCAGATTTCTTTCAATAACCGGATGACGGCTGTCTTTTAATTCCAATTCAAGACCTTCGTGCAATTGTGGCTTTTTATAATTGAATTTCAATGCATTTTCTGCAAAGCATATCAAACAATCAATAATAGCAATGATGTTACCGTTAATTTGGATTGGTGCAATATAATCCTGCAATGCTATCAGTAACTGATCGTATAATTCTGATTCGATCGCTAAGATCTTATCTTCTGCACCCGTTATTTTTTCTTCGTATTCTTTTAATTCGGGAGTGATATAGCGTTCGGCATTAGCAAGGGTTTGCTTGCGTATCCAATCTGAAGGCACTTTGTTTTTATGAATATTCGTAACTTCTAAATAATAGCCAAAGACATTGTTGAAACTTATTTTTAAAGAGGAGATACCGGTCTTTTCAGATTCGCGTTGCTGTATATTGATCAAATAATCCTTGCCACCACTTGCAATTTTCCTCAACTCATCCAATTCTTTATGAACACCCTCTTTGATCACACCGCCTTTACTGGCTGCAACTGGTGGCGTTTCAACGATCTCATTCAATATCTTTTCTAAAATAAAATGGCCGGTGTTTAATGCGTCACCCAACCTTTTTAAATAGTTGCTTGAAGAAGATTCACAAACATTTTTGATACTCGCAGTTTGTTGCAGTCCTTTGGCAAGTTGCATCACTTCCCGTGGATTGATCTTCTTCATAGGGATCTTACTCACCAAGCGTTCAATATCGCCGCAATGCTTGATAAATTGTGCTAAATGCTGCCTGTCATCCGTTTCTTTGATCAACAACTCAACAGTATCCAGGCGCTCGTTGATCTTTTTTATGTCTTTTAAAGGAAATACAGTCCACCTTTTCAGTAAACGGGCACCCATGGCACTAACTGTATTGTCTAACACTTTCAATAAACTGTTGCCATCTCCTGAACCACTGTTTAATATTTCTAGGTTGCGGATGGTAAAACGGTCCATCCACAAAAAATCATCTCTTTCAATTCTTTGAACCGCCGTGATATGTTGTAAGTTGGGATGCTCGGTTTCTTTCAAATAATATAAAACTGCGCCGGCAGCGATAATACCTTGATGCATATTTTCAACACCATAGCCCTTTAACGAATGTGTTTGAAAATGTTTTAGCAAAGTTTCGGTGGCAAATGACTCATCGAAGATCCAACTCTCTAAAGTATAAGTATAGAATTTTACGCCGAATGTTTCCTTAAAATGTTTTTGAAAACTACGTTGAAAAATGACCTCAGCAGGTTTTAAACTCTGCAATAGTTTATCTATGTATTCCACATCACCTTCAGATACAAAAAATTCTCCCGTTGAAATATCTAAAAATGCAACACCGATATTTGCTTCATTAAAATGTACAGCCGCCAAAAAGTTATTGCTGTTGTGTTCTAATAATTTGTCGTTGGTTGCAATGCCTGGTGTCACCAGTTCTGTTACACCGCGTTTTACAATACCCTTGGCTTGTTTCGGATCTTCTAGCTGATCACAAATGGCGACGCGATAACCCGCTTTCACTAATTTATGCAAATAGGTATCCAAAGCATGATGCGGGAAACCCGCCAGTTCTGAAGAAGATGCTGCACCATTATTTCTTTTGGTTAAAGTAATACCTAACACTGCGGAAGCTTTGATAGCATCCTCACCAAAGGTTTCATAGAAATCTCCTACACGAAACAGCAAAATGGCATCAGGGTATCTTTGTTTAATGGCCCTGTGCTGTTGCATTAAAGGTGTATCGGAAGAAGATTTCGACATGGGTAACAAATATAGCACTTGGTTGAAAGGTTATCCGGTTGAAAAGTCGATTGGGGAAAATTATTTAGCCCCCCCCAAATACCTGCCTTCAGCTCTCGGGCTTTCAATTCTTTCAGGAAAGGATACTGGCCTTCCATGCCCTTTCTTTGTCAGTCCTTCATTACTACTGCTAATAAAAAATAACGACAAGTTACGCTGGGGGTATTGTTAAATACCGGTATCAATGTTCAAACTTCTCTAAAAGCTGTTCTGTTAAAGATTTGTTGCATGACAAAAATTTAACAACTAAAAGAATAATTTGATTGTCTGATTGCAAAACATCAGACTATGAAAACCATTTTTACTGCTGCTTTAATTTTTATTTCCTCTTTTTCGCTTGCACAAAAAAAGTATGATTGTATTGTGTATTCCAAAGTCCCTGTTCCAATAGATTCTCTTCAGAATGAAGAAAGGCTGGTTGGTTATTTAAGTTCCATAACCGATTCAAATATTGTCATGAACTATTACGGTGAAGCAATTTCTTATAACTGGGAAAATGCATCTCGTGTAAAATTTAGGCTGCATAGAGGATTTTCAAGAATAGCATTGCCAATTGCAGCAGGTATCGGTATTTTGGGTGCAACTACTGTGATTGCAGCAAGTACTGGAGTTGCACAAGCTTATGCAATTATATTTTCTCCTTTAGTGGCAATCTATTTCTCAATTAACTCTTTGTATTTAGTTACACCTGCCTATTTTATTTTCAGGAATAAAACGTTTGAAATTAATTCTTATGAGGATTTTTTAAAATTAAAACAATTGTCTACAAAATATATTTCAAAATAAAAGGCTTGCAGATGCAAGCCTTTTAAAATCATTTCAATTAAAATCCTCTTTGCCCCGCTGGTCTTGGTTTTGGTAATTCTTTGCGGGGTAATTTTTCAGCTCTTTGCGATGCATCAAAAACAAAGCTTGCTACCACTGTTGCAATTTGCTTCAGATCATCCTCACTTAAGTGGTCATACACATCCATATTACTGTGATGCGTTCTTGTGTCATATTCCATCGGATCCTGAATAAATTGAAAACCTGGTAATCCAACTGCATCGAAGGAAAGATGATCTGTACCTCCTGTATTGCTGATGGAGATCGTTCCGTCAGTAATATCTTTTAATGGCGCAAACCATTGTGCAAAAATATTCCGCTCTGCTTCATTGCCTTGCAAGTAAATACCTCTCACTTTGCCTGTTCCATTATCGATATTAAAATAGGAAGAGAATTTTTCATGTTCAGGTGATAATTGCATCACGGTTGGATCGGCAAATGTTTTCTTTACATAACCCCTTGACCCCAATAGACCTTCTTCTTCACCTCCCCATAAACCAATTCGAATGGTTCTTTTATTTTGTATGCCCAATGTTTTAATAATGCGGATAGCTTCTATCATCACTGCACTTCCTGCAGCATTATCTGTAGCACCGGTTCCGGTATGCCAGGAATCCAAATGTGCACCGATCATTACTATTTCATCTTTTAATTTCGGATCGGTTCCTGGAATTTCCCCGATCACATTATATCCCTGGAGATCTTTCGCATGAAATTTAGTTTTTACATCTGCATCTAATTTAACTGGGGTGCCTGCTTTCACCAAACGTAAAATAGTATTGTAATCTTCAATGCCGATAACTATATCAAGGAAGTTTTCAGGATCCGTTCCTTTATAACCACCACCTCCTTGTGTAAATAAAGTGCCATCATGAAAACGATTGCTGCTGCTGAGTATGGCCACAGCACCTTCACTCTTTGCAATTTCTTTCAAAGTGTTTAATACTCTTTGTTGTGTGCCACGTTGTTGGAATTGCTCTCTTTGCTTTCTGGCAGCTGCTGTGTCATTTGGATTAGCTTGTTGTCTGGGTTCCTGCGGTTGCGCATTCGACATTTTGGTAAGGTCTTCATCTGTATACTTAGATGCATCTGCTTTAAAACTTTGCTTGTAAGTATCCAATTTGTCGATCACAATAATTTTACCCTTCAGCTTTCCTCTGTATGCGTCCAATGCTGCAGAATCTGTTACCGTAACAGCGATCACTTCTGCATTCTTTAAACCATCCGTTCCGCCACACCATGCTTTAGGATATGCTTCTAAAGATTTATAATAAGGTGCTGTGATCGCTAGATAACTTTTTTCAAGTTCCCAACCTTTGCCAAATTCACCCCATGGATCGAGCTTCGAATTTTTCAAACCCCATCCGGCCAATTTTTCTTTTGCATAATTGGCAGCACGGAAATAGCCGGGGGAATTGGTCAGGCGATTGCCGCTGGCATCGGTCAAATGGAAAATAATATCCATTACCTGCGAATGCTTTAAACCTTCTTCTTTTATCTTTTCAATGATCGCATTATCGATCTTTTCTGTTTGTGCAAAAAGGTCCGGTTTTAAGAATAAAAACAATAAAATGCAGAATAGCGTTATTCTTCTCATGATTTGATGTTTCAAGTAAGATAAAAATTATTAAACCGATAAAGGCAAAAATTCGGCAAAACCTTTAAAATAATCCACCAATGGTGAGTTACCTTTGCCGCCATGCGAAAATTGTCAATGGATGAATTGGGACGGAAATCTGTGGAAGAATTTCGGCATGCCGATAAAAATAAAATTATCGTAGTGTTGGATAATATCCGCAGTATGCACAATGTGGGTAGTGTTTTCCGCACATCTGATGCATTCCTGATTGAGGCCATTTGCCTCTGTGGTTATACGCCTCAGCCTCCACACAGGGATATTCATAAAACCGCATTGGGTGCAACGGAAACGGTTGATTGGATCCATTTTGCAACAACAGCAGAAGCCGTGTTGCAATTAAAGGAACGCGGATACAAGATTCTTGCTGTTGAACAAGCCGAAGGCAGTATTTCTTTAGAGAAATTTCCAGTAAAGAATGAGCCGATTGCCGTTATTTTTGGTAATGAAGTAAAAGGTGTAGATGACGGGTTATTGCCTTTATGCGATGGCTGTATTGAAATACCGCAACTGGGCATGAAACATTCACTCAATATTTCTGTGGCTGCGGGAATTGTCTTGTGGAAATTATCTGAATCAAAATTTAATTGAAGTATACGATGGTTAAAATTAAAAACTATTTATCCTTAGTAAAATTCTCGCATACCATATTTGCAATGCCTTTTGCATTGATCGGATTTTTTTTGGGAATTCTTCGCGTTTCTTTTTCAAATGTTCCAGGATGGCATACAATGATACTTCCTCCTGATTTCAAACAAGAAGCAATAATAAAATTTATTCTTGTTATCATCTGCATGATAACCGCACGTAGTGCTGCTATGGCTTTCAACAGATATCTAGACAGAAGTTTCGATGAAAAAAATCCTCGTACAGCCATTCGCGAAATCCCCAAAGGCATTATTTCTCCAAACAGTGCTTTACGTTTCGTGATCCTATCTTGTCTCTTGTTTCTTGTCTCTTGCTTCTTTATCAACAATATTTGTTTTTATTTATCACCTGTTGCATTATTTGTAATTCTATTTTATAGTTATACCAAACGGTTTACGGCATTATGCCATTTAGTGCTGGGTATTGGTTTGTCATTAGCACCCATTGGGGCCTATCTGGCAGTAACAGGCGTGTTTGCAATATTGCCCATTTTGTTTTCATTTGCCGTTGTATTTTGGGTAAGCGGTTTTGATATTATTTATGCATTACAGGATATCGATTTCGATCAGTCACAAAAATTATATTCTATTCCATCGGCAATGGGGAAAGTAAAAGCGTTACGTGTTTCAGAGTTATTGCATATTTTCAGTGCAGCATGTGTAATTGCTGCCGGTTTTTATGGGAATTTTCATTGGATCTATTGGATTGGGGTAGCTGTTTTTGTAGGAATGCTTATCTATCAGCATTCGATCGTAAAACCGGATGACCTGAGTAAAGTAAATATTGCATTCATGACAGCTAACGGCATTGCAAGCGTTGTATTTGCAGTGTTCGTAATTGCGGATTTGTTCTTTGGGCTATAGTTCATGGGTGATAGCTCATAGTTATATCCTAATTGATATTTCGTTATGTTTTAATATTTTGTTTATTTTGGAAAAGAAATTGGATTTTCAAAATAGCAAAAACGGAATCTATGGCATTTAGGTTTGAAGAACTAATAATCTTGCAAAGAGCTTTTCAGTTAGCAAATGAAATTGATTTTCTTTTAGATGATTTTTCTAAGAAGGAAATGTATAGTCTTTCATCACAAATCAAAAGAGCCGCCGATTCTGTAGTCTAAATATTGCTGAAGGAAGTACAGGACAAACTAAGCCCGAGTTCAAACGATTTTTAAATATAGCTTTACGGTCAGCAATAGAAGTTGTTTCTTGTTTGTTTTTAGCAAAAGCAAGAAACTATATAAAAGAAGATGTGTTCAAAAAACATTACGAAGCGTATGAGATATTATGCAAAATGATCACCAAATTCAGAGACGGTATCTAACTATAAACTATCACCCATGAACTATCCTCTTTAATTTATGTCTCGAATCATCTGTATCGATTATGGCGGAAAAAGAACCGGATTGGCTGTAACTGATCCCTTGAAGATTATTGCCACGGCTTTAACAACAGTTGAGACCAAAGACCTTTTTGTGTTCTTGAAAAATTATTTTCAGCAGGAAGAAGTTGAACTGATATTGATCGGCGAACCCCTGAATCTGGACGATTCTGCCACACACGCTACACCATTAGTAAAGCAGGCTATAATAAGATTAAAAAAAGAATTCCCTGCTATCCCTGTTCAAACTGTAGATGAACGTTATACTTCTAAAATGGCATCAAGAGCAATGATTGAAATGGGTATGAAAAAGAAGGATAGGCAAGTAAAAGGCAATATCGACCAGATCGCAGCTGCCATTATGCTCCAGGAATACCTGCAGCACCATACCTGATTTATGATTTGCTGATTGCGCTATTTGCTGCTATTTTTGCGGCATTCGGTCAAAAAATCTTTTGCATTCATGATTTTACCCATTGTAGCGTATGGCGCACAGATATTAAGGAAAATAGCACAGGATATTCCATCTGATTATCCTGAACTAGAAAGGCTCATTGATGATATGTGGGAAACCATGTATGCCAGCAACGGAGTTGGTTTGGCCGCCCCCCAGGTCAATAAGAATATCCGCATATTTGTGATGGACAGTGCCCAAATATTTGATGGTTTGGAAGAGGACGAACACGGGAAATACTCCGATGAACCCGGTATTAAAAAAGTATTTATCAATGCACATATTGCAGAATTGAACGGGGAAGAATGGCCTTATAATGAAGGATGTTTGAGCATCCCTAAGATTAGAGAAGATGTTTTACGCCCAGAGGAAGTGGTGATCGAGTATTATGACGAAGCTTTTGTACAGCATACGGAAACTTTTAATGGGATTTCCGCACGAATCATTCAACATGAATACGACCATATCGAAGGCAAACTGTTCATCGATTATTTAAAACCCTTGAAGAAAAAATTATTGCAAAGCAAATTGAATGATATCCACAAAGGCAAGATAAAAGTTGATTATAAAATGGTGTTCCCTAAATGACCAAGCAGTTATTGATATTTCTTTCACTATTCATCACTCAAGTTTCTTTTGCGCAGCAAACAAAAATTGAAGGGGATAAAAAAAATGATACCACCCTTTTCATCGATAATAAAAAAGTCACCCTCCCGGATGTTTGGGTAAGAAATAATTTTGATTATAAGAAATTATTGCAGCAGATCAAGGAAGACACTACATTTTACAAAGCATTCCGCAATTTGCGTATTCTTAACTTCTCTTCTTATAACGACATTAAAATGCTGGATAAAAAGGGCGTAGTTAAAGCCTCTTTATACAGTAAGACCAAACAGACGCGCAGCAACGGTTGCAGAACAATGGAAGTGCAGGAACAAAATGTTACCGGTGATTTTTTCGACGGACAGGGAAATTATAATTATTTAACGCCCGAATTATATGCAGGCTTGTTCTTTACCAAAGGAAAGATCTGTGGCGAGAATAATATTGTAAAAGGAAGAAATCTTACAGTTAGCGATAAAAAAGGAATGGAAAAATATAAAGAGCAATTAAAGATGTTGTTCTTTAATCCGGGTAAAAAAATTCCTGGTATACCTTTCATCGGAAATAAATTGGATCTGTATGATGATCATGCCAGAAAGATCTACGATTACAAATTAGATATTGTTGAGTATCAGGGTAAGTTATGTTACCAATTTTCGATTATACCAAAAGAAGATCTGGGCTTATTCAAAAGAGATGAGGTAGTGGTTGATGAAATGACCACATGGTTCGAGATCAAATCTCTCGAAGTGCTGGCAAGAAATTATTCACTCAGTTATAAAGCCGGCTTCTACAGTTTTGATGTGAGTATGGAAGTGGAAATGATCAAGATCGGCGATCTCACTGTCCCTAAGGTTTTACGTTATAAGGGTAATTGGGATGCCATTTTCAAGAAACGCGAAAGGGCAATATTCACTGCTACTTTGTTTGATTTCAAAAAAGAGATACAATAAACCTTTACAAATTATCAAGTACATTGATAATATTCCCAGTCGAACTTTTTACAGGCGATACTGAAAACCGGTCTGCATTCTTTACTACGATCGATCTGGTTCCTAAATAAAATTCATTATCGATCAGCGATATTGAAAGGAGTGTTATGCTGCTGTTGACAGGAACATTCATGCAATAATAAGAACGCGTTATAAAATCTGTGCTAAGCCTCACCACTGTTTTTTTATCGTTGAATACCGCAAACACCAATGTGTTCTTATTGGTATTGTTTAGTGGTAGCGTTACATTCAATCTTGTACTGCCTGATGAAGTATCAATAAAATTACTGCTGCTCAGCCAATTGGTGCTTTTTGAAGTTAGTTGATACCCTTTTTTATTGGCACCCAATGAAGTGGAATCCCAAACCGAAATATAACCATCAGTAGGCGCAGGAAGCCATGTAAATAAAGAATCTCTGTTCGGGATCTGTGCACCTTCAAAAAATTTCAGATTTGTTCTGGGATTGTCATCTCTCCATCTAATATAAAATCCGCTATTAGCTGCCATTACTATTTCTTGCCCGTTTCTGGATAATCTTACAAAAAATGAACCTGTTGTTTCCAGTAAATAATTTTTACTGGAATTGGGAATTAAAGTTTTTATATAGTCTCCTTTCTTCCGAAGAGCCAGAACTTCAACTTTTATATTGCCATCAGGAAACGATCCGGGTGTATTGGGAAAACTATAGGAGTGTGATGGGAAAAAGATTTCCAAACTATCATTCAATTTAAATTTCTTTTCCAGTACAGTATTGAATGAATCAACAAACCATGCAGTATTATTAATGGCATAGGAGATCGAATCAAGAAAACCATTCGTTAATGGCTTATTTGTCCAAACTGTATCATTGATACCCAGGTTTGTGTAGGGTGTAAAACTATCCGAGAATTCCTTTTTACAGGAATTCAGCAAAACAGTAATGAATACTATGAACAATATTTTTTTCATCTCAGGGTATATTGTAGATATGCTTTTGTTTATAGATGCTGCTTCTTATTCAATTTCATTCTAACACCCAATGATATTCCGGCAGCATTGAATTTCTGACTGTAACCTATATTACTCGAAATACCTTTCAATCCCAGTCTGAAATAGGGCTCCGCAAAAATGTCAATTTTTTCATTGATATTCCTGATGAGGCTAACACTTCCATATACACTCAGTCCCGTATTCCTGCTGTAGAAGCCATTATTGCCTTTGGAATTAACGGATACAACATTATAGGCCGTATCTAATGTTACTCCATTATACCAGGATGTTACATTTAGTATGATACCGCCATTCACCGCGAGTTTCCATTTGTCTTTCACATCACCAAATTCATAGCCGATGCCGATGGGTATTTCCAGATTCTTGTAATTATTGATACTCTTTCTAACTGCATAACCGATCTGCGTAACTGAAGTGGTATCGTTGAACGTAGTATCACCCTGTGGGCGAATAACAGTCCTGCTCACGATCACGACAGTTGTTCTTCTCTCACTTTCAGTTTGTAAAGCAAACTTTTCATTCAGTTGAGAATATTGCAAACCTGCATTCAACATAAAATGATCGCCTACATTTTTACTGATCTTAGCACCTATTGTAAAACCGCCATACATTTTTTCGGCGCTGTCTTTTTTCTGAATGTAGGTACTGTTTAAACCATTGCCTGACAAGCTTTTTATCGTATAGTCTGGTGAGCCATATACTTCCAGATACCAGTCATTTCTTTGTGTTCCGTTTGCACTGGGGCAATCGTTACCCAAACCCAATATCGTTCTAAGGTTAAGCGGGGGATTATGTAGATTATTAAGACTATAAACATTTCCTGATACAGACATCAATTCACCGTTCAATTTCTTCTGTGAATAATAATGTTGTATTTCATTTTCTGATGGCGATCTTGTTTCACTGTCGGCACTTTCAGCTATAGGAAGTTCGGAACTGCTTTTCTCATTTTTTGTTTGCAGGAATGAAAGCAATGTTTTATTATTTCTGCTGTCATAAAAACCGGAACTGATATTGGACAGATCTTTTTTTCTTGCTGTTGTATTAGCAGAAACTGCAGCTGTATTTATTTCTGTATCTGTAAATGTTGATCTGTCACTTGCAGCAACATCCTTTTCAGCTTTGTTGTTCTGCTCCAAGGAATGATTATTTTGATCAGCTTGTTTTGTATTATTTAACAGTGTAGAATTATTAATTACAATAGTTTGTTTTTGGGTATTTAAAAAATAGAAACCACCTGCTAAGATTATAATCACGCCAATGGCAGTGAATAAACCAGCATTATTAGTCCACCAAAATCCTTTAGGACGTTGGTCTTTATCGCGTACAATTTTATCCCATAAGTCATCCGGCACAGGGGAGCTGTGATTGTTTAACTGAGTCCTAATAAAATTATCGTCTACAATTTTATCCCATAAGCCATCGGGCACAGGGCTGGAGTGGTTGTTTAACTTACTCCTAATAAAATTGTCGAATAACTTTTCAGGCATTACACAGCTATTTTTTGTATTTGTAAAATTTGTTGTTGCAGCATTTTGCGGGCCTTAACCAATTGGCTTCTGCTGGTGCTGGGTTGTATATTCAATAGTTTAGCGATTTCTTCATGACTATAACCCTCAATTACATTCAGGTTAAATACAATTTTATATCCTTCAGGTAATTGATTGATCAGTTTCAGTATTTCTTCTTCTCCAAGATGATTGTAAGCATAAGCCTGTATGGCAGGAGTATCAGCATGATTTTCTTTGATCTCACTGAATTGAAGCTTCTTTTTTTGTAAATGCTTTAACGCAACATTTACAACAATACGTCGCATCCATCCTTCAAAAGACCCTTCAAATTTAAACTGCTGAATATTGCCGAATATTCTGATAAAACCTTCCTGCAACATATCTTCAGCCTCCATCGCATCATTTGCGTAACGTAAACATACGGTCATGAACTTACCTGCATATTGCTCGAATAGCATACGCTGATAGCTAGTATTTTGCTTGACACAGCCTTTGATCAATTCAAATTCTGTCAATTTCGAGGTAGTTTTAGGTTATTTCAATGGTCTAGATGCCTTTCGAAGCGTTTTTGCTGCCTGTAAAGGCAGGATTTCTTCAATGAAATTACAAAAAAAGTATGCCGGCAAGCTTGCAGCATGCCAGATTCGCGAGCTTTTTAACAGTTTAATAAATCAGAAATTGGTCGTGGATATAATCTACCACACTTACTAAGCTATTTGTTTCTTCATAGACTTTTAATTGCCTGTCGGCACCGGTTCCCTGTTCAATCATTTTGTAGAGATAACTCATGGCATTTCTGCTGCCCAGATCATCCACAACATCATCCACAAAATCCAGTAATTCATACAATAACAAACGGGTATTTACTTCTGTTTCCTTTCCAAAATCGATCATTGTACCATCAATCCCATACCTGCTTGCCCTCCACTTATTTTCATTCAATAATGCTCTTTGATAAATAATGAAGTTCAGGTTTTTATTGCGCAGCTTATAGAGTTTGGCACAAATGGCCTGAAAGAGGGAAGCAATGGCAATGGTCTCATTTACGGTCATCGGTATATCGCAAATACGAAACTCTACGGTGTTAAAGAAAGGATGAACGCGTAGGTCCCACCAGATCTTCTTGGCATTATCGATACAGTTTGTCTTGATCAATAACGACACATAATTATCATATGCTTCAATACTTTCAAAATAATCCGGGATACCAGTACGTGGAAATTTATCGAACACTTTTGTCCGGTATGATTTATAACCGGTTAATCTTCCTTCCCAGAAAGGGGAGTTGGTGCTCAGTGCATACACATGTGGTAAAAAATACCTGGCACTATTCGCAATATGGATGGCCATTTTTCGGTCTTCCATGCCAACATGTACATGCAACCCGAAAATAAGATTGCTTCTTGCCGCATCCTGTAATTCATTCACGATCTGATGGTAGCGGTCATGATCAGTAATGAGTTGGCTGTTCCAATTACTGAAAGGATGTGTGCCCGAAGCACCTACCCATAAGCCCATATTGCCGGCAATTTCTGCAATGGTTCCGCGAAGTGTGGCAACATCATTAAAAGCCTCTTCTGCGTCAGCACAAATATCAGTACCCACTTCTACCACGGCCTGATGCATTTCTGCTTTCACCTTATCCTTAATGACCTTATGACCTTCGGTCACGATCTTCTGTTCATGACTTTGTAATTCACGGGTTACAGGATCAATGACCATGTATTCTTCTTCAACACCTAAAGTAAAATGCCTGTAATCGATATTTGCCATGCGTTTTATTTTTATGGATGGAACAAGTAATTATCTTAATACAAAAAAGTCTTTGAACTACCCCTTTTGATATATTCTCCCCAAGTTAAATTATCAGCACCATCAATATGTGACAATGCTTTTTCTATGGCGTAATTGGCTGCTGTTTCAACCACCCATGCAAAGTTTTCTTCACCAACACTTGTCTTTTCAGCATCCGGTGCCGGGTTGCAGAAATCAATGGCATAAGGCACTCCATCACGCAATGCCAGTTCAACGGTATTAAAATCATATCCCAAATAATGATTGATGCGAAGAACAATGTCTTCCATTTGTTTTAATCTTTCGGGAGATGGATTAAAGTTGGCAACATAACGAAGATGATGCGGGTTGCGTGGTTCATAAGGCATGATGCGAACATGCTTGCCGCCGATGCAATAACAACGATAGTATTCATCAAAAACAATTTCTTCCTGCAATAGCATGACCAGTTGATTGGTCTCTGCATGTTTGGTAAAGAAATCTTCTTTATCGTTCAGTCTGTAGACATTCTTCCAGCCACCTCCGGCAAAGGGTTTCATATAAGCGGGGAAACCAACATAATTAAAAATGCTTTCCCAATCCAGCGGATAAGAAAGATTCGCAAATGACTCAGCAGAAGTATCATCGGGCAGATCGTGTGAAGGAAGGATCACTGTTTTTGGTACTGGTACATCGATCTTTGTTGCCAGACAATTATTAAAAAATTTTTCATCAGCACTCCACCAAAATGGATTGTTGATCACTGCTGTTCCGCATAGCGCAGCATTCTTTAAATAAGCACGATAGAAAGGTACGTCCTGACTGATACGATCAATGATCACTGCATACTCCGTTGCAACACCCTGCATTACCTTATCGATCTTTACCGGCTCTGCTATAATGCCGGGAATATTTTTGCTGTTGACCCTTGCAACAAATGCATCCGGGAAACTTCTTTCTTTTCCATGTAATATGCCGATCTTTTTCATGCGCGTCTTTTTATGTGGGAAAATAAAATGAATGACTATTCGATTTCAATTTAAATAAACTCGTTTACATTTCAGTAAAATCCTGTGTAAATCTTGAAGTTTATCTGTAAATGCTTTGCCTTACATTTGGTGCTATGGCTGAAGAAAGAACGACGATAACCTCCTCCATTGTGACAGAACAATACATCATGAGATCACAATATTTGGAAAGAGAGATCATTGTTGATGTATATCGTCCTGCACAGTTTTCCCCTCCCGAATCAATGAACCTACTGCTGATAAATGACGGGCAGGATCTTGTTAAAATGGCATTTGATGAAATTCTGAACAAACTGGTCTCAGAAAATGAAATTGAACCGATCATGTGTGTCGGTATTCATTGCGGTGAAGAAAGGAAACGGGAATACGGTACTGCTTACAGTGCTGACTTTAAGGGAAGAGGTGATAAGGCCGGCCTTTATGGCAAGTTTATTTTCGACGAGTTATTGCCTTTTATCCGTAAAACTTACAATGCCCCTTCTTTTAAGGAAAAATCATTTGCAGGGTTTTCTTTGGGTGGCTTGAGTGCTTTGGATATTGTATATAATCATGCGGATGAATTTTCTAAAGTTGGCGTGTTCAGCGGAAGTTTATGGTGGAGAAGAAAAGGCTATAGTGATGCGTATAATGATGAAACAGATCGCCTGATGCATTTACAGGTTTTGAATGGGCACTTTTATCCATGGCTTCAATTCTTTTTTGAATGCGGTGCATTGGATGAAACAGAAGACAGGAATCAGAATGGCGTGATCGACAGCATTGATGATACCTTAGACCTGATCGTTGAATTAAAAGCAAAAGGTTATACAGATCAGCACATCAAATATTTCGAACTCGAAGATGGCAGACATGATGTAGATACCTGGGCCAAAGCATTCCCTGATTTTCTAAAATGGGGATGGCATAAAAGATAATTTCTTCTTGCTGTAAAAGCACAAAAAAACCGCTTCAAGTTTGAAGCGGTTTTTTTATTTGGAAAAGTTTCAAATAATTAGTTGAACAAATATCTGAGACCCAATTGCATCTGCCAGCGCGAGAAGATACTTGTGCTGTTTCCGAATGCATTTGCGTAAGGTGTTGTACCGGTTTGGAAAGGCATTGAGTATGCAGGAGTATTCAATGCTACACCATTTGCATTTGAAGAAGAGGTAGTTAAACCTTCATACTTCAAGAAATTGCTTATGATTGGTGATTGTACCACTCCCCAATGATTGTTGATCAAATTTCCTGCATTGATGATATCAAGAGAAATTTGTAATGTATGCATGTTAGCACCGGCCTTGAAATTAATGTTCTGTGTAACATTCACATCCAATTTATTATACAATGGATATACGTTAGCATTTCTCTCTGCATATTCACCACGATGTTTTTTCAGATAAGGGCTTGTTTGAATGAATGCATCCAATTGGCTCCAGATCTGACCAGTAGTTCTTGGATCTGCAGGAGTAGCAGTTGTACCATTTCCACCTGAACCTGCTCTTACTAAATTAATATCACCTGGATTTTTTGGAATAAAGATCAGATCATTACCAGTATTACCATCACCGTTAACATCACCATTGTAAGTATAGTTACCTGTACCATTAGGAGCAATTTCGTAAACAAGACCGAAAGTGGTATTGAACATTTTGCTCTCTGTTAATTTGTATGTTACAGCTGCAATGATACGATGCGGTTGATAATAAGAAGCAAAGCCTAAATTAGCAGCATTGGGATCTTGATTTCCAACAGCTCCCGCACTCCATAAAGAAGAAGCCGTACTTCCACCTTCAGCAGTATTCAAAGCTGATTGGTAAGTATAAGCCAATGATCCAGTGAAATTGCGGGTACTCTTTTGAAGTCTGAATGTACCGGTAAATACAAAACCTTTTGAACTATTGCTCATTAAGATCGAATTACCAATATTCGGATTGCTTGGTGATGTACCTGCGAAATAGTATTTGTTACTGGTAGAAACAGTTGTCAAATAACGAGATCTGTTATCTGCACCTGCTAAAGCATATGCATTGGTCTCGTTAAGATTGGTATTGGAATAATAAACTGCATTCAGATCTCTTGAATAGTTTGCTTCAATTGTAAAGATCCAGTCTTTTGCGAATTTCTTATCCATTGCGAAAGTTGTCTTTAATACCGTAGGGTATTTGAAATCGCTGGCAACCAATGCAGTACTGTAAGATGACAATGCAGAACCACTAGCTGGTCTGTATTTATTAACATCAGCACTGAATGGATATGAACCAATATAAGAACTAGGAGTAGCAGAAGTAGAACCACCAACATTAGCAGTAAATGAACCAAACTGCACACCATTATTACTTGCTTGGTTACTAACCCATACAAATGGCGGAGCACCTTCAAATACACCAAATCCACCACGGAATTGTAAGGATTTATCACCCAATACATCCCAGTTGAATCCAACTCTTGGAGAGATGATCAGGTTAGTCATTGGAGCTTGTCCAATATTATAGGAAACACCATCTTTGAATTTTAAAGCATCAAAATATGGGTTATCTGTCATCGCTTGTTTGTAAGCAGTATAGTCTGCGCGGATACCATAGGTCAAAGTAAAATTCTGAGAGATACGGTATTTATCCTGTAAGAATAAACTCAACTCAGTTGAACCTGCATAAGCCCAAGGGAATGCACCACCCGGTAAAGCTGAATATTGTAAATAATATCCTGTCTTATTGGTAGTGGTAGTTCCTGAAGTATTCATAGTACCGTTATTTGCGGCATTATAGAAATCAGTCAGTGAATTGAATTGAAAAGCACCATTCCATCCCGGTGCAAATGCGTTCTGATATTTTTTGTAAGAGTTTTGTGTTCCGATAGTGATCTCATGAGCGCCTTTATATAAAGTAAAGATGTCGTTGAATTGATATACATCAGTATTCAATACGTTATTATAAGTATAAGGCTCATATCCGAAAGTTGTCATGATATTACCACTATTCAGGATATCCACTAATGGGAAATCACTGGCAGTATGTGCTGAACGGAAATCTCTTAAAGCAGTATAACCAACTTGGAATTTGTTTGTTGATTTATTGCTGAAACGAGTATTCAATTCTGCTAAGAAGATATTGAAGTTATTGTTGATCACGTAACCACTTCCAAAGAAAGGCATGGAAGTATTACCCGGCTGACCACCAGTTACAAAACCACTTCCCGGTCTGCTGGTACTTGCAAACTGGTCAGCAAAAGATTTTAAATAATTATATTTTAAAGTCAAAGTGCTGCTTCCTAAGTTGAAATCCAATTTAGCAGTGATCTTATCACTGTTGGTTTGGAAAGAAAATCCCTGGAATGAACCCGGGTTATAATTAAACTTGCTCTGTAAAAAATTTGATAAGGCAGTTAAAGTATCTGCATTTGCCTGAGAAACTGAACCTGAAGCAACAGGATGTGATGCATCAGAAGCAATATAACTTGAAGAAGGTGCAGTTTGTCTTACCTGTTCTCCACTGAAGAAGAAGAATACTTTATTTTTGATAATTGGTCCACCCAATGAAATACCCTGGATCTTATAATTATAATCTGTTTTTGGTACAGTTACACCACTTACATCATAACCTTGATAATTCTGGTTTTTCATGTAAGTATAAACAGTTCCTTTGAAAGTATTGGTACCACTTTTACTTACTGTATTGATACCGGTACTTGCAAATCCACCTTGTTTTACATCATAAGGAGAAACCTGAACCTGAATTTGTTCGATCGCTTCCATACTAACAGGCTGAGAACTTGTTTGACCACCTAATGTAGATGATAAACCAAAACTGTTATTGAAGTTAGCACCATCCAAAGTCATGTTATTATATTGACTGGTACGACCACCAATGCTTAAACCATTTGCTGTCGGTTCCAATCTTGTAAAGTCACTGATTGAACGGCTGATAGTTGGCAATTGCTCTATTTGAGCTCTTGTAACTACTTCCTGGCTACCTGTACGGCCATTGCTGAATATTTTATTCTGACGGGTAGTGGTGTTAACAGTAACACTTTCTAATGTCTTTGTGTCTAATTTTAAGCCAAAGTCAGCTCTGTATTCCTGACCCAAAACAAGAATAATACCATCTTGTTTTTCAGTTTTGTAACCAACAAAACTGGCAGTTACAACATAAGGTCCGCCGATTTTCAGATTTGATAAATTGTAACGACCATCTTTACGAGTGGTAGTCACATATTTTGTACCTGTTGGCGTATGAATGGCTGTTATTGATGCGCCCGCAACTAAGTTTGCGCCATCAGTAACAGTACCCTGAATTTCAGAGGTAGTTTCTTGTGCCATTAACGTGACTGATAGAGTTACAGCCAATAATAGTGATAAAAATTTTTTACTAAGCATAATGTTAAATTTTCAGTTGCAAATAAAGCAAATAATCCCTTTACTATTGCAACATAATATTAACAAACTGTTTTTTTTATTCAGAATATGTTAGTTTCTTTCCTGTTTGTGTCTCTCCTTAGATTTTGTATAGCCCAAATGGGGCTTTTTTGACCAATTTTCTGAGAACGGGGGAATGAATTTATAATCTGTAAATTTTTACTGTTCCAGGACATGTAATTTTGCCAAGAAAAAATACCAGAAATGCTGAATACTATCGTTGAAGGGATTAAAGCGATCCGAAATGGGAAAATGGTCATTGTTGTGGATGATGAAGACCGAGAAAATGAGGGCGATTTCATTATTGGGGCTGAATTTGCCAGTCCGGAAGTTATCAATTTTATGAGCAAAGAGGGACGGGGCTTGATTTGTGTGGCATTGACCGAAGGTAGATGCAGGCAGTTGGATCTTCAACCCATGGTCACTTCCAATACCAGCTTGCACGAAACTGCTTTTACTGTTTCCATCGATTTGATAGGTCAGGGAACAACAACCGGAATATCTGCGCAGGACAGGGCTAAAACCATTGCAGCATTGATCAACCCCGAAACGAAAGCAGAGGATCTGGGCAGGCCGGGACATATTTTCCCCCTGAGAGCTAAAACCGGAGGTGTTTTAAGAAGAGCCGGGCATACAGAGGCAACGATCGATCTTGCTCGGTTGGCTGGTTTGGCACATGCGGGTGTATTGGTTGAAGTGATGAATGAAGATGGTACGATGGCCAGATTGCCTCAGTTATTTGAGATCGCTAATAAGTTTGGTCTTAAGATCATTTCTATCAAGGACCTGATCGAATACCGTTTGCAAACTGATTCATTGGTCGAAGAGATTACACGTGTTGAAATGCCAACTAAATATGGCCATTTCAAATTAGCGGCATTCAAAGAAAAGACTTCGGGTGCCGAACATCTTGCTTTAATAAAAGGAAACTGGAATGAAAACGAACCTGTACTTACGAGGGTACACAGCAGCTGTTTTACAGGAGATATTTTAGGAAGTTTCAGATGCGATTGCGGCGATCAATTGCATAAGGCCATGCAAATGGTAGAGGCCGAAGGCAAGGGTGTTATTTTATACATGAATCAGGAAGGAAGAGGCATTGGATTGATCAATAAATTAAAAGCGTATAAGTTACAGGAAGAAGGGATGGATACCGTAGAAGCCAATATACACCTGGGTTTCGGCATGGATGAAAGAGATTATGGAGTGGGCGCACAGATGCTTAGAAAATTAGGCGTTACCAAATTAAAACTGATGAGTAACAATCCCCGTAAACGTGCTGCATTAAAAGGATATGGATTAGAAATCGTAGATATCGTTCCTATAGAAATTGCATCAAATCCTTTCAACGAAAAATACCTTACCACTAAGCGCGATAAAATGGGACATGATATTTTGAAAGGGAAGTAAGTTTTTACTTTTTATTATAATACCAATTAGACATTGAAAACAAACGAATCAAATGTCTCCCTGAGCCTGCCTATCTGTAGACAGGCTTGTCGAAGGGTGATTCCGATAAGTTGATGCATGCTTCGACAGGCTCAGCAGGACAAACTGATTTCAATGTCTAATTTATCTAAAATATATTTTAGTCTTTTTTATTTACCAGTTTCTTGGTTTCTTCCAGATCTTTTTTTGTTTGATCTAATTCTGCTTTGATATCGATCACATATTTTGTCAGTTCCTCTACTTTCTTTAATAATAAGCCATTCATTTTTCCAAGGTCGATACCGTTTTTCATGACTTCATCTGTAGTAGGCATATCGGGTAAGTGCTGATAAGTATTGATATAATCATTTAAACTGTTTAACGACATCAATTTATAGTCCTTCTTAAAAACATTATCAAACCAGTCCTCAGAATTCTTTACTGCTACTTTTACTTTTTCTGTCAGGATACCTTCTTCAACGAATAAT
>CAIMKO010000020.1 GCA_903841915.1 uncultured Chitinophagaceae bacterium
CCCAGATTAGGGATATACATGATATTGAGATAGTCAGCAAAAATGTAGTTACCGCTTACATAGACAAATATTCCTAAACCAGCACCAATGATGGCGCTTACACCTGCTGCTAATCCATCAATTCCATCAGTTAAGTTGGCTCCGTTGCTAACAGCAGTAATAATAAAAGTGACGATTAAAATATAGATGATCCAAGTATATTTTTCTGCCCCGGCTCCTGCCCAACTGATCAACTTGCTATAATTAAATTCATGCCCTTTTACAAAAGGAATGGTTGTGATTGGTGTTTTTACCTTTCGGAAGTAATGTGTTGTGCCATTATTTGTTCTGACTACAATATTTGAGTCCTTCGCCAGTTTTTCTCCTTTCTGTAAATACGCGTGTGCATCACTTGAAAAAATCTCTCTTTCTACAGTTACTGCTTCGCTGAAATAAAGTGTAACGCCAATAATTATTCCCAATCCAACCTGTCCTATAATTTTTGAAATGCCCGCCAAACCATCACTGTCTTTCTTTTTATATGCTTCGCCTTTGTCTTTTGCGATCCTTCTTGCTCTGATTTTAAAGTAGTCATCCAAGAATCCAATGATACCCAACCATACTGTGCAAAGTATCATTAATCTGATATAGACTTTATGTAGATTGGCAAACATCAACGTAGGTATCAAAATGCTTAAAAGAATGATGATACCACCCATAGTTGGTGTTCCTTTCTTTTGCATTTGCCCTTCTAATCCCAAGTCACGAACGCTTTCACCAATTTGCTTCTTCTGCAAGAAAATGATTAATCGATGACCATAAATAGTTGCAATCAGCAAAGACAATACAATTGCCATTGCAATTCTGAAAGTCAGGTATTGAAACAATCCTGCTCCCGGAAAATTATAATGCTCTTGCAACCATGTAAAAAGATAGTATAACATAGTATAGTTGTTAGTTATTGGATGCTGGATAACAGATTTCAATTCTGTTATGAGTCATCTTTTTACTGTCATCTACTTATTTAATAATTCAAACATTTCTCTCAACACTTCTTTATCATCAAATGCATGTTTCACACCATTGATATCCTGATATTTTTCATGGCCTTTTCCTGCAATTAAAATGATGTCTTCGCCTTTTGCCAAACTCACTGCTGTTTTAATTGCTTCTTTTCTGTCAACGATGGAAATAAATTTTCTTTTTGCTGAACTACTTAGTCCAACTTCCATATCTAATAAGATCTGATTCGCATCTTCGGTTCTTGGATTATCGCTGGTGAAGATTGCCTTATCACTCAGATCACAAGCTGTTTGTGCCATTACAGGGCGTTTTGTTTTATCTCTATCACCACCGCAACCAACGACCGTAATGATTTGCTCGTGACCTTTTCTTAATTTCTTGATTGTTGATAGAACATTTTCCAATGCATCCGGAGTATGCGCATAATCAACAATTCCGATGATCAAATGACTGCTGATGATATAATCAAATCTTCCTTCTGCTCCACTTAACAAACTCAAAGCAGTTAATACTTCTTCTTTATTTTCATGCAAACAAATAGCTGCACCATACACTGCAAGAAGATTATAAGCATTGAATTCACCGATCAACCTGAAATGCACTTCAGTATCGTTCACTAGCATTTGCAAACCTGTCAGTGCATTATCTAAGATTTTCCCTTTGAAATCAGCCAATGTTTTTAAACTGTAATAATATTTTCTGGCATTGGTATTTTGCAACATCACTTCACCTCGTTTATCATCACGGTTAGAAATAGCAAAGGCAGAAGATGGCAAGCAATCGAAGAAACTCTTCTTTACTCTGATATACTCTTCAAAAGTTTTGTGATAATCCAGATGATCATGAGTGATGTTGCTGAAAACACCTCCTGTAAACTGTAAGCCGGTTATTCTATGTTGATGAATAGCGTGACTACTGCACTCCATGAAAACATGTGTGCAATTTTCATCCACCATTTGTTTTAGCAATGCATTTAAACTAACTGCATCAGGTGTTGTATGTGTTGACGGAATAATATTTGATGCAATTTGGTTTTGAACCGTACTGATCAATCCGCACTTATAACCCAACTGAGTAAATAATTTAAAGAGAACAGTTGCAATTGTTGTTTTACCATTTGTTCCGGTAACACCAACTAATTTTATTTTAGTTGATGGCTCATCATAAAAATAATGTGCAACATATGCAACAGCTTCATGTGTGTTATTTACCTGTACATAATTAATGCCTTCGGTAAATTCAGCAGGCATTACTTCGCATAAAATTGATTTTGCGCCCAATGCAATCGCTTTCCCAATAAATTGGTGCCCATCTGCTTTTTCGCCGCGAATTGCAACAAATAAAGTTCCTTCACTCACCTTACGTGAATCGATTTGAATATCTTTCACTTCAACACCTGTGCTTCCCTGCACTTGCTTGAGATGAACCTTATATAATATGTCTTGTAACTTTTTCAAATCAGTTTAATGAAATATTTATAATTTGTCCTTTTGCTATTGGCGTTCCTGCAGCAATTGATTGGTCTTCTACTCTGCCTTTTCCCTTCACGTTTAATTTCAATCCAATATTTTCACACAGATACACTGCATCTTTTAAACCCAATCCTTTTAATTGGGGCATGGAACCATCATTTATTTTTCTGTTACTCAATGCAACAGAACCTTTATTGCTATTCATATTTACCCAATCTTCTGTAAGAGAAGTTGAATCGCTATAATGCAGTTGCATTGTCTTTATTACTTGCTTTACATCATCTTTCAATCCAACATAATTGAAATAGCTGCTGTCATTTTTATTGGATGAATTTTTCATGTAATTATTCTGACGTACATAATTCAAATACAATCTGTCTGAAATTTCTTTAAATACAGGCCCTGCAACAGTTGCGCCAAAATGGTTTACTACATGTGGTTTATTAACAATAACCACCAGAATAGTGTACTGTGGATTTTCTACCGGAAAAAAACCAACAAAAGAACTTTGAAATATTTGGTCTGCATAACCTCTGCTACCATTAGCCACCAATGCCGTTCCGGTTTTTCCTGCAACTTTATAAGGGGAATTTGCAAAAAGTTTTCTTGCTGTCCCTTCAATACATACTCCTTCTAAGCATTCCTTTATTTGTTTCAATGTTTCATCACTGCAAATTTTTTCATCTACAATTTTTGGCTGAAATTCACGAATCATTGCACCTTCCTCTTTAACAGAACTCACCAAATAAGGGTGCATCATTGCAGCATTGTTAGCAATTGAATTATACAGTGTAATTGTTTGCAGGGGTGTTACCTGCAAATTGTATCCAAATGCCATCCATGGTAAAGTGGTTGGGCCCCATAGCCTGCTGCCCGGCCTTATAATAACAGGTTTTCTTTCTCCAGTAAGGTCAATACCGGTTAAAGTATCCATTCGGAATTTTTTAAGATGATGCAAAAACTGGGTTGGATTATTGCTGTATCCCATTGTTGCCAATTTTGCCATACCAACATTAGAACTGAATTCAAATGCCTGTTTTACTGTTATGTCCGTTTTACCGCGCATATCATCATCATCATATACTGTTTGACCTGCGGTTTGCCACACACCATTCTGGACGTTAACGATTTGATCAAGCGACACTTTTTTATCTTCCAGCAATGACATTAATGTCACCAATTTGAATGTAGATCCAGGCTCTGTTGGATTGATGGCATAATTGTAATCTTCAAAATAAGAACCGTCATTTCTTTTACCAAGATTGGCAATGGCTTTTATCTTTCCTGTTTTTGTTTCCATCACCAAAGCGCAGCCATGTTCTGCTTCATTCTGTATCATCATTTTCATCAATGCATTCTCAGTTATACCCTGTACAAAAACATCGATTGTTGTAACAATATCTTTCCCGTTCTCTGCTTCCGTCTCAAAAACCCCTTCTACCGGAATGCTGACCCCTCCAGCAATGTAGCGCACCAACCTACTGCCGCTTTTTCCTTTCAATATACTGTCGTAGGTTAATTCCAATCCTACTTTGAAAGAGTCTCTCGCCAATCCAATGGTCCTAAAAGCGAGCATATTGTATGGATTCAAGCGTTTGCTTTTATCTACTGCAATGAAACCACTTTTATTTTTTCCTAATCTTACCAATGGAAACGTTTTTAATTGTTGATATTCTCTGTACGAAATATTTTTTCTTAAAAAATAATACCTGTCTTTATTTTTAAATCCTTCCAGCAATATTTTTTTGTATTCCCCTTCTGTTTGGTCTTTAAAAAGGCCTGACAGATTGTAACTCAATGAATCCAGGTTGTCTTTAAATCTTTTTCCATTTTTCTCCTGTAACCCTTCTGCGCCAAAATCAATGTATATGTCAAACTGTGGAACACTTGTACTTAACATCTGTCCATCTTCACTGTAAATTGTCCCGCGTTCTGCTTCTGTCTCTTCAATTTTTTGATGCAAACTATCGCTCATATTTCGCCAATGCTTGCCTTCAACCTGTTGGATATAAAACGCTTTACCAATAATCACTAACCCTACAATCACAACTGCGATATAGCTTAGATATACCCTCCATAATATGTCACGTTTTACATCCATTCGTTCAAAAACTATTTCATTGTTTTTCTAACTTCAATCTTTGCGGAGTTTCGTTGCTTATTTTCAACCCCAATGGCTCTGCGGCTTTCAGCACCTGCGATTCTTCACTTTTAAACATCACTTCACTCTTCAGCGTTTTGTATTCGTATTGCAGTTCCTTTAATTCATTTTGTGTTTTATTGATATTGCGAATCGTTTTATCGGCAGTATGGCCATTTGCGATATATAAAACTGCCAGCATGCTCAGAAACAAAAAGAAATTCATATTTCCTGTTATCCATTGATAACGAAATACTTTCTTTAATGATTTTTTTGATGTTGTATTTATTGATGTTTCTGACATTTATTTTTTTGTTGTCATTTTTTCTCTTAGCACTTTTCTGCAACTCTCAGCTTTGCACTTCTACTTCTATTATTTATTCTCAACTCATCCTCAGCCGCTGTGATGGGTTTCTTTGTTATTATTTTAAATACAACTTCTTTCGTTTCGGACAAGAAGGGGTTATCAGGCAATTCGTCGAAACTACCTTGGCGGAAAAAGTTCTTTGCCAACCTGTCTTCTAATGAATGAAAAGTGATGATAGCCACACGGCCACCTTTTTTTAAAACAGCAGGTAACTGCTGCAACATTTCTTTCAATGCCCCCATTTCATCATTCACTTCAATTCGTAAAGCCTGGAACACTTGCGCCAAATACTTGTTAGGATTACCTTTCACCACGGGGCTGATCAGCGATTTGAATTGAGTAATGTTTTGTGCAGGCAATTGTTTACGTTGCTGTACAATCTGTTTGGCCAATGTTTTAGAGTTCGTTACTTCGCCATACTGCTCAAATAATTTGTGCAGTTGCTGCTCTGTATATGTGCGAATAATGTCCGCAGCACTTAACTCCTGACGCTGATCCATTCTCATATCCAACGGCCCATCAAAGCGAATAGAAAAACCACGATCACCTTCATCAAACTGATGTGAGCTTACGCCCAGATCTGCCAAAACCCCATCAACCTGTTGCACTTTATGCAATCGTAAAAAGCGTTGCAGGTGACGAAAATTTTGCGGAACAAAAACCACACGTTCATCAGCAGGGATATTTTTTTTAGCATCTGCATCCTGATCAAATGCAAATAGTTTTCCTCCTGCATTTAATTGCTCAAGGATTCCTTTACTGTGCCCGCCACCGCCAAATGTGCAATCAACATAAACTCCATCAGGTTTAATATTGAGCGCATCGAGTGTTTCGCAAAAGAGGACAGGAATGTGATAATTAGAATTTTCTGATTTGAGATTTTTGATTTGAGATTGATTTTCTTTTTGCTCACTCATAATTCATAATTCTTAAATCATCATTCATTGTTTTTCCCTGCCATCACTTCTTTCGCTAAATCGCTAAACGCATCGGGTGAAAAATCCTCAAAGAGCTGTTTGTACTTACTAGCATCCCAGATTTCGAATCGGTCAAGGGCAGCAGCAAGAATTATATCCTTGCCCAAACCAGCGAATTCCTTCAGTGAAGCTGGCAGTAACATTCTAGAAGCTGAATCCAGTTCAATTTCTGTTGCACCACCTAAAAACTGACGACGGAATTGACGTACTTTCGGGTCGAAATCATTCAACTGACTAATCTTGGCAATAATGAGTTCCCAACTTTTGATCGGATATAGTGTGAGGCACTTTTCAAATCCACGGCTGAGGATGAACCGCGTTTCTCCTTCAGGCAACTGTTTTTTAAGTCCGCCCGGAAGCAGGAAGCGACCTTTCGCATCAACTGTAGCCTCATATTCGCCGTGAAATCCGTTCATTGTTAATAAATATTGTTCAAGATTACCACTTGTTGACACAAAATAACACTTTTTCCCACTTTAAATGCAAATTTGAAGCTATTGTATTTATCCACAGATTATATTTGCCCAAGACTCAATACTGTAAAGAGTTTTAGAGTATTTTACAGAAATAACCTGTGATTTCAATGTGAATTGTTGTGGATAAGCAATCAAGAAGCAATTCAGGCTTGATTTACAGAAATAACAAGCCATGGTTATTGGCCGGCTTAACGCAGAAAATAGCTATAAATGAATTAGAATTTAAATCAACATGCACCCAGAATATCTATTCATTAAAGACTTTATTTACGATTTGCCTGAGGAGAAAATCGCGAAATACCCTTTGTTGCAAAGAGATGAAAGTAAATTATTACTTTTTAAAGATGGCACTATATCTGATGATATTTATTACAACCTGGCTAACCATTTACCCGAAGATTCATTACTCATATTTAATAATACCAAAGTAGTTGAAGCAAGATTGTTATTTCAAAAACATTCAGGGGGAATGATTGAAATATTTTGTTTAGAACCTGATGGACGATATGCAGATATCACTTCGGCAATGCTTCAGAAAGAAAAAGTATTCTGGAAATGTTTAGTGGGAAGAGCGAAGAAATGGAAGGAAGAATCACTGATCAAAGTAATTCAAACTGATTTGAAAGAAATAAATCTTACCGCTAAAAAAATAAAACAAAAGAATGATTATTTTTTGATTGAGTTGAGTTGGAATGATGACAGTATTTCATTTGCTGAAATATTGCATCATGCTGGACTAATTCCATTACCTCCCTATTTGAACAGAGATGCCGACGAAAAAGATAATGAAACTTATCAAACTATTTATGCAAAGCACGATGGATCAGTAGCTGCACCAACTGCAGGATTGCATTTTACAGAAAAACTGTTTAAAAGTTTAGCAGCAAAAAATATTCAACAGGATTTTGTTACCCTTCATGTGGGTGCCGGTACATTCAAGCCTGTAAAAAATGAAACTATTCAGGAACATGAAATGCATGCAGAGTTTTTAGATGTTTCATATGCTTTCATCGAAAATTTAATAGAAAACATTAATAAACCAATTGTAGCTGTAGGAACAACCTCCTTAAGAACATTGGAAAGTTTGTATTGGATGGGCGTAAAATTAATCAGGAGTCAGGAGTCGATAGCAGGAAGTATTCCCGATATTGAAAATATTTCAGTTCAGCAATGGGATCCGTACAATACAGATATAACAGGAATTTCAGCGAGTGTTTCTTTAAATGCGCTTTTAAATTTGATGAAAGAACATAATTTGGAAAGATTGATCACTAAAACGCAGATCATTATTGTACCCGGATATGAATTTAAAATTATCAAAGGATTGATCAGTAATTTTCATCAGCCGCAATCAACATTGCTTCTATTGGTGGCCGCATTGGTTGGCGATGACTGGAAGAAAATATATCAATACGCTCTAGAAAATGATTTTCGATTTCTCAGTTATGGCGACGGAAGTTTATTGTGGAAGAAAAATTAAACAACATCTAATGGCATTTCAACAGTAAATGTTGTTCCTTTCCCTAAAGTACTATCAACTCGTATTTTTCCTTTATGTGCATCGATAACTGTTTTCACATAACTCATCCCTAAACCAAATCCTTTTACATTGTGAACATTACCGGTATGCGCTCGATAAAATTTTTCAAAGATTCGTTTTGCATTTTCCTTTGTCATGCCGATGCCATTATCTTCAACACTTATTACTAAAAGCTTATTGGAGCTATGTGTCGTGATCTTTATATTCAGATTATCCTTCGAATATTTTATGGCATTATCAATCAAATTTGAGATCATATTAGCAAAATGAATCTCATCGCCATTGATCACATCATTCTTTGCATTTAATAGAGAAATTACTTTCCCCTGTTTATCTTTTAACTGCAACTCATAATTATCCAGCACTGTATTAATGATTTGATGTACATGCAATTTTTTGAAATTCAATTGCAATTCCTGCTTTTCCATCAAAGCCGCCTGTAGTATGGTTTCTACATGCTTATTCATTCTTTTGTTCTCTTCCTTGATAATGCCTGTGAAATATTGAAATTTTTCTTTGTTATTATATACTTTTTCGTTTCTAATTGCATCAATAGCCAGAGAAATCGTTGCTAAAGGTGTCTTTAATTCATGAGTCATATTATTTATGAAATCACTTTTGATCTCACCCAATTTTTTTTGGTTCAATAATGTTTTCAGTGTTACATAAAATGCTGCGAGAATGATCAGCATAAAAATAGCAACCGCAGCAATAACCCATTTCAAAGAATCCCAAACTTGCTTTTTATAATCGGGAACAATGATGATGAGGTTTTCAATAACACTCATATTTTCTAATTCATTGGCATTTCCTGATGTTATAGGTATTATAGTACGATGGTTATTTGTAGTGTCCATTAACTCCTCCTCAAAATTCCTTGTATGCATTGCGACTTCACCTTGGTCATTGACGATTGCAAAATCGAAACTGAGTTTTTTTAACCCTTCATTTTCGAATGAATTTTCTAATTTTTTATAGATATCCTGCTGTGAGAAGCGATCTTCAATGGATGGTGGTTTTGTTAACTTAGACAAATCAAAGCCGAACCTGAAACCAGGTTTACGTGTGCTATTTAATGATGGTAAATTATGAACAGATTTGCTGAGGTCGTTTGCCACATTTGTTCCCGCATCACTTACTTTATGGAATAACTGAACTTCACCAACTTCCAAAATATTTTCAAGCCATGAAGCCTGTAACCAAATAAGGCCTAATAGCGAAAGCGTGATCAGTATAACAATAAGAGGTAATGTTCTCTTCATCAACACAAATATAATGCTCCCATAAGAGTGTAAAGAAATAGGTTTCAGCTTTATCAAGCTTTTAACGAAGAAATCTCAAAAAACTACTCTTAGATTTGGCTGAAAATCTTAATTTTCATTTATGAATGATTTGGCAGCAGGTACATTACTCATATCAGACCCATTCTTAAAAGATCCGAATTTCCTAAGAACAGTCGTTTTATTATGTGAACACCAGTTCGAGGGTAGTTTTGGTTTTGTATTGAACAAGCTATATGACCAAAATATTGGCGACCTCATGGAAGACCTTGAGGGTATAAAATTCCCTGTTTACTATGGAGGACCAGTTCAAATTGATACTTTGCATTTTTTACACCATTGCCCCGATTTAATTGATGGAGGTATTTTAGTTACCGACAATACTTATTGGGGTGGAAATTTTGAAACAGTTACTGCTTTGTTAAAACAGAACAGACTAAAACAAAATGATATTCGTTTTTATATTGGCTACAGCGGCTGGGGACAAGGCCAATTAGAAGATGAATTAAAAACAAAAACCTGGATTACTACAACAGGTTCTGCTAAACTGGTTTTTCACCGCAACGTAAATATGATTTGGAAAGACGCACTAAAAGATCTTGGTGGTGAGTATGAGCAAATGGTGAATTATCCCATCGATCCGCAATTGAATTAAATACTCATTTCAGGAATATCTCCTTTAACTATTAATCTACCTGCCGTTTTATTTTTTATTTCTTCAACGGTTACACCCGGAGCTCGTTCAATCAAAACAAAACCATTTTCAGTAACATCAAGCACTGCTAATTCAGTTACAATTTTTTTAACGCACCGCAAACCCGTTAAAGGCAATGTACACTCAACTAATAATTTACTTTCTCCTTTAGGATTAGTATGCATCATTGCAACAATAATATTTTTTGCACTTGCTACCAGATCCATTGCACCACCCATTCCTTTTACCATCTTTCCCGGAATTTTCCAATTTGCAATATCCCCTTTCTCACTCACTTCCATAGCACCCAAAACAGTGAGATCAATTTTGCCGGCACGTATCATCCCGAAACTTTCGGCGCTGTCAAACAACGCTGCACCTTTGATTAAGGTAACGGTTTCTTTTCCTGCATTGATTAAATCTGCATCAACTTCTTGTTCTTCAGGATAAGCACCCATTCCTAAAATTCCGTTTTCACTTTGCAGTATCACGGTCATTCCATCCGGAATATAATTCGCAACTAAGGTTGGAATACCAATGCCAAGATTAACATACATCCCATCTTGTAATTCTTGTGCAATGCGTTTAGCAATTCCGTATTTATCTAATGGCATACGTTATATTAAGTTTATTTTTTGAGATTTGATGAACCCAACTTTCCTTGCATTCTTCAACTGAAATCGCATTGCCCACTTGTACGTTCTAAACTTTGTATAGCAATTCTTGATTTTTAATTATGCATTTCTAATTTTCACTGTTCTTTTTTCAATTCTTTTTTCATAATCAGCTCCTTGAAAAATACGGTGAACATAAATACCTGCCACATCAACTGCATCGGGATCTATCTCACCCAGCTCTACTAATTCTTCGACTTCAGCAATAGTAATATTTCCGGCCTTTGCCATTGATGTAGAAAAATTTCTTGTTGCTTTTCTAAAAACCAAGTTACCCAATGCATCACCCTTCCAAGCTTTCACAATGCTAAAATTTGCATGCAGTGCGTGTTCCATTAAATACATCTTCCCATTGAATTCTCTTGTTTCTTTTCCTTTTGCAATTTCAGTTCCATATCCTGCAGGGGTAAAAAATGCCGGAATCCCCATCCCTGCCATTTCAATTCGGGTGGCCAATGTTCCCTGTGGGATCAAATCAACTTCCAATTCTCCGCTTAGCAATTGTCTTTCAAATTCAGCATTTTCCCCAACATAACTACTCATCATCTTTTTGATCTGCTTAGTCTTCAATAACAAACCCAATCCAAAATCATCCACACCGGCATTATTGGAGATACAGGTAAGGTTTTTGGTTCCTTGCTTGACCAAGGCAGTAATACAATTTTCGGGTATCCCATTTAATCCAAAACCGCCAAGCATAATCGTGTCATTATCAGCAATGTCAAATATTGCTTCTTGTGCATTAACGAATACTTTATTCATATATACAATCGTATTTGAGTATTCCGTAAAATTATTGAGTAAATTAGGTAAATTATTTATTATTCGTTACCCTTTGTCTTGGCCCGTAAGAAGAAACAGAATCCATCAATGTTTTAAACTGATCAGGATGTTGTTCGTAAAATTGATAACTGTAGTAAAATTGCTCTTTTGAAAGATGATGCATAAAAAAAACCTGCTGATACAATTTAAGATTATTCTTCGTTTTTTTTAAAGTAGAGTCTTTTATGATAAGTATATTGTTAAATTCTTCTGCATTCAAGAGGTCCCACATAACCACTTTCATGGTATCAAAAGGTAGTACTTCTATCTTTTTATTTTTCCTGTTGCAAGAGAAAATAAAAATGGTTAGCGCAGAGCACAGACAAATGATAATAATCTTCATCGTAATTCGTCTTTATATCGTGATGCATTAGCAACATCTAACTGACTTAATACTTCGACAGCTTTTGCTTTCTCATCACTTGTTGCATTTTTAAAAATTCCGATTAATTCAGTAAGCTTTGTTTGCAATAAAAATTCTACAATCATTGTATTGGGCACTTCTCTATTAAATGCTTGCAACTGTATTAGTGCTTGAAGAATATTGCTTCTGGCTTCATTTTCATTGTCATACAACTTATCTAAACCAGCTCGATAGTAAGTGTAAATAACATCGTGTACAATATTATTTCTACTGTTACTTAAATTACTGGATAA
>CAIMKO010000021.1 GCA_903841915.1 uncultured Chitinophagaceae bacterium
CTAAATTCTGTTACCGAATTATCTGACCTTTACAAGCATGACATTGCATTCCTTCATTAAATAAACGCGATGCATCCCTTGGCCCTTGCTACTTGTTTCTTGAATCTTGTCTCTTGAATTTTGTTCCTTGCTTCTTGTCTCTTGCTCCTTGTTTCTTGAATCTTTTTCCTTGCTTCTTGTCTCTTGTTCCTTGTCTCTTGAATCTTGTCTCTCGATACTTGTTTCTTGTCTCTTGTTTCTTGTCTCTTGCTCCTTGTTTCTTGAATCTTGTTCCTTCCTTCTTATTTCCTTTTCTTACTCACCGCCTTATCTTCCACCAAACGTATTGTCCAAAAATCATCCGATAAATTTCCGCTTAACAGATAGTCATAGGGCATTGTAAAATATCCTTTTAATCCCCATTTCGTTCCCCAACTGTTTCGAACAATAAATCTTTTGGCAGCATCATCATAACCCACAGCCATTACCGCATGTCCGCCAACAACCGATTCTGTTTTCTTAGGCATATTGAGCTTACCCGATTTGGCAACGGAACTTCCTTCAAAAGAATCATAGACCGTAAAACCAAATAAAAAAGGATACCCATCAGCCAAACATCCCTTGAATTGACTAAGTGCTCTGGTTACCCGCTGATAGTTGAGTACCTGATAATCGCCGGCAATCGAATAACAGGCTTCATTGGGTTTCTTGGCAAATGCATTCGTATCATAAGGCCATGCTGTCTCCGGACAAACACCCTGGTGATGAACCGATTTAATGCCGTCGCGAATCTGTGCACCGTTATCATTGCTCACGCAATGTTCAATCACACGCTCATTATAATAAATAAATAGTCTGGATGGGAAAAATGCATTCTTGGCATCCTGTTTCAGCATTTCGAATTGAAATGCAGCCCCAATAGCATTAGCCGTACAACTTCCCAATTGTCCCTGATCATATACTGCCGGGCATTTCTTTCTCAGATCAACTTTTGCAGGTAAAGTTCTTACAACAGGGCGAGGTGCAGCATAACTCAGATCTCGCTGATCGGGCAAATCGGGTTGCCAGCCATAGCTTGTTATTTTATGGGACATACAATAGGTTTATGGATTAAAGTTGGTTGTATAAACCTACTTAAAAATCGGAATGTGTACAAGGAGAAAAACACCCAATTTTGATTCTTAGAGTTGAACAAGATCGTTCTTTAAAGCATAGAGAACCAAGCCAACGCGGGTGTTCACATTTAATTTCTGGAAGAGTGCATCACGGTAACCATCTACGGTTCTGGGACTGATGAACATTTCATCTGCGATCTCTTTATAACTCTTTTCACTGCAGATCTGGCGAAGAAATTCCAGTTCCTTTTCATTGAACATTTGTTTGGTAACAGCACTGTCCTTCTCTGTTTCCGTTTTCATTTTAGCGGTTACCAACTCATTAAAATGATAGCCTTTGTGATATACGTCCGATAAAGCTGTTCTTAATTCTTCGGGCTCACAATCTTTTAAGATATAACCCTTGGCACCATTCTTCAGCATGCGTATAATGACCAATTCATTTTTGATCATGCTTAATGCGATCACTTTGATCTTGTACTTGTTTTGTTTCAGCCATTTGGTGGTCTCCACGCCGTCCATAACGGGCATTGTGATATCCATTAATACAATATCGGGTAAATGATGATCGTCTAAATGATCAATGAATTCTTTTCCGTTGCTTGCTTCTGAAATGATCTCAAAACCATCCAGCATGCCGATCAATATGGCAAGGCTTTTACGAAAAATAACATGGTCATCAACGAGGGCTATTTTAATCATAGCGAGTGAAATATAAGTTCAACAGAAGTACCTTCCTTTATTTTACTGTCAATAGTAAGCGTGGCGCCGATCATGGCTGCCCTTTTATTCAAATTGTTCAGACCCATTCCCGCTCTAAATCCGGAATCGGTTTTATCAAACCCTTTACCATCATCTGCTATTTGAATATGAATGTTTTCTTTCTCCCGAAAGATACTGATGTTTATATTTTTTGCAGCAGAATGTTTCAAGATATTGTTCAGGATCTCTTGTATCATCCGGTAAAGGAAAATGGATTTATTCTTTTCCAATTCTATCTCCGTGACTGCAGTAGTGAAACTAACCTTAAATAATTCCGTTTTCTCCAGTTGTACAACTTCTCTTTTGATGGCATGGATCAAGCCTGCTTCGAGTAAGCCTTCTCCATGATAGCCCGTTGTTAATGAACGAAGATCCACTATGGCCTTACCCACCAGTTCTTTGATGTCTATTAGTTTAACGTTGGATGGATCTTTCAGGGAAAGAATGCTGATATTCATTTTGGCAAGGCTTAAGACCTGACCTACATTATCATGGATCTCCTGACTGATATTCTTTAAAGTATGTTCCTGCATTTCAATTTGCGATTGCAGCAACTGCTCCTGAAAAGCTGCTTCCTGTTCCTGTTTTTCGAGTAAGATCTTTCTTTTACGACGCACAAAATTGATAACGACCATGATCATTAAGCTGCAAAACAAAAAGATAAAGACAAGTCCTACAAGTATGGCAACAATAATATCTTTTTTTGAAGCTTCCATAAGATGCTAATAAATACAGGTATGAAAATACAGCTAAAAACCAGAGAGAAGATATGCTTTATGATATAAATTCATAGGATGGCTTTTCATTAAAATATATTTGACAATCGACTGTTTTTTTCCAGCTTTGGTTTGTATAATAGTACAGCAATTACAAGAAAGGAATATAAAACCACACTTAAGGTTCTTGGAATAAACCAAAGCAGGTAGGTATCAAATATTTTCAGATCATACTTGAGTGCGATGGGCGAAATAGCAAATGTGAAGCACATGCCTGAGAAAAACAATAATACGCCTGCTGACATCCAAAAACCTGGTTGCTTGATCAGTAATACCTGCATATCGTCACTCAGAAAAATATCATACAAATAAATACATACAATTAGCGAAAGCTCTATTCCCATTGCAATGAGAAGGTAATGAACATCGGGCTGATGTTCATTAATAAATACAAATAAATAAATACTGACAGCTAATAGAATAGAAGAAAGAACAATGATCAATTGCTGTACTTTTTTTCTCTTCTGCAGTAATTGATAAAAACAATGATTATAGAAAATAATACTCAGTATGGTAATAATAAGATAGATATAACTATTAAGTAATTCATGATAGTAATGAGCCATCAGTTCTCCAATTGATACCAACAATAAATAAAAAGGGGCCCATTTTAAAAATGAATCCTTTATTTTTTGATAATAAAAAGCAGAAATAATAAAAGCAATTATTTCTGCTATGTTTGCGATTTGCATTTGATCTTTAAATATTGAATATTGAGATTTTTAAAAAAGATTATTGAACCGGTGGCGGTGGATTCATATCACTATAGTTTAAACCATCTAATGACCAATCTGTAGGATCGCCGGCAGTTAGTTTTTTAGACCTGCCTTTTGCGGGTTTATTGAATTGGTGCTGATGTCTGCCATCTGCATCTGAAATCGAGGGTGTAAATACAATTGAAAAAGTCTCTTTGTCAGGCAGAAATGCCGGCAATAATGCGATCTTTCTTTCACCGTATGGAATATTCAATCTTGCAAATTCAGCTTCTACTTCATTCAAATAAGCTTTTACCTTATGCAGGTCGAATGACCATGATTTAGGGAAATGTGATCTCTTGACCTGATCCTTATTGACCAGATCCCAATATTTTTTTATGCCTGTGTCTGCAGATTTGAAATCGATCTTCTCTCCGCCTTTTTTGTTAATGGAAATGATCTTAGCTTTTGCCATAAAATGGTTGTTTTAATTGTAAGCCATAAAAATAGAAAAACAGCAGCAAATTACAGCACCGTTTTTTAACCCATTTTTCTGCATTACTTTCCATCAAACAGCATTATAAAACAAAAAACTGCAATAAAAAATAAGGACACTGCTCTTGAGTTATGTTTTCTTTGTTTTGGGTTTCCAAACGATCATTGCAATGGATAAACAACTGTATAAAAACACACTTAAAATATTCGCGAAGAAATTATGGATAGGTAAACCAAACAGGAAGACCTTATTCTTTGAAGTATATGGATGCATTGTTATAACAATACTATACGCTGAATTGAAAAGAAGAAGTCCGGTGGCGATCCAGAAACCGGTATTTTTTATTAATAATTCTCCCGGTTTTTCTTCCATGAACTCGCAATACAAATAATAACAGGAGACAATTGATAAATCTATACAGAGAATGATCTTCAATCGATACAGTAATTCAACGCTGTCTGCTACAAAAAAAGTCACAATTAAAATGGATACTGCTATCAAAAAGGCTGATACGGCAATTATCTTTCTTGCGATTTTCTTATCCGGCAAAAGCTCATAAAAGAGATAACTATAAAAGCAAACACTCACCGCCTGATATACAGCATAAACAACCGTGTTCGGTTTTTTCAGAACGTAAAACATATAGGAACCTAAAGATTCCGTAAAAATGATATACAATAAAAAAAGACTCATCCACATCATGAATGAGCCTTTATTTTTTTTATAACAAAATAGTGAAACTAAAAAGGCAATTACTTCAAATATTTCGCCCAGATTTTTTAGCATAACTAGTTTTATACAAGTCCTTTGGCACTTAAATATCTTTCCGCATCCAGCGCAGCCATACATCCGCTTCCGGCAGCAGTAACAGCCTGACGGTAATGCTTATCTTGGACATCACCTGCTGCAAACACACCTTCTATATTTGTTTTAGAGGTACCGGGAATGGTCTTGATATATCCTGTTTCATCCATATCGATCCATTCTTTAAAAATATCGCTGTTGGGCTGGTGACCGATGGCTACAAAGAATCCGCTGATGGGAACTTGTTGTATTTCGTTGGTCTTTGTATTCTTGATCTTTACTGCTTCCACTTTATTCTCGCCCACAATTTCATCAGTTACGCTATCCCAGTAAATTTTGATATTGGGTGTATTGATCACTCTGTCCTGCATTACTTTACTGGCACGCATCTGATCTCGACGTACGATCATGTGTACCTGCGTACAAAGTTTAGCGAGATACATGGCTTCTTCTGCTGCCGTATCTCCTGCCCCAATTATGGCCACTTCTTTTCCGCGAAAGAAGAATCCGTCACAAACTGCACAAGCACTTACACCAAAACCATTTAAACGTTGTTCGCTTTCAATGCCCAGCCATTTGGCTGAAGCACCGGTTGAAATGATCACGGCATCGGCTTCGATCCATTTCTCTTCATCGATCTCCACTTTATAAGGTTGTTTCGAAAAATCAACTTTAGTAGCCAAACCATAACGGATATCCGCGCCCATTCTGGCTGCTTGTTTTTCAAAATGCACCATCATTTCAGGCCCCTGGATCCCATCGGGATAACCCGGATAATTCTCCACTTCTGTTGTGATGGTCAATTGTCCGCCCGGCTGAATACCCTGATACAAAACCGGTTTCATATTGGCTCTGGCTGCATAAATAGCAGCCGTATAACCTGCAGGCCCTGATCCGATAATTAATACATGTACTTTTTCTGTTACTTCGTTCGACATATGTTTGATTTGACTTTATACACTCAAAAATAGGGATACTATGATTTTGGCAAGTTGATATTATGCACATTGGCTGCCTTTTCTTATCCATTTCTTCGTAATTCCTTCGTGATCTCTTGCTATCTTCTAGCTGTTTTATTGCAGGTCTCTCGAAGAACACTCGAAGAAACCAGCAAAAAGACAGGAATGAAACAACAATCAGGTACGACAGAGATAAGACCGCAATAAAAAACCCCTCGACTTGCATCAAAGGGTTCTTTACAATATTTCTTTTTCTTGTAACCTACTATCCCAAATATGCTTTTAAAGCGTTGCTGTATCTTGCTTTTTGCAAACGCTTAATGGCTCTTTCTTTGATCTGACGGATACGTTCTTTGGTAAGATCGTATTTCATACCGATCTGTTCGATCGTTACACCGTTTTCTCCATCCAATCCAAAATAAGCATTTACGATCTCTGCTTCTCTCGGACTTAATGATTTTAATACCCTGCGGATCTCTTCTCTCAAAGAATCCTTCATCACATCTTCATCTGTATCATCGCTTCCTTCCAACAGATCCCCCATGGCTACATCTTCTGCTTCGTGTACCGGAGCATCCAGTGAAGTGTGACGGGTATTGCTTTGGAAGATATTATTGATCTCAGTTTCGCTCATTTCCAGGATCTCACTCAATTCTTCTGTTGATGGTTCACGTTCGTGTTCCTGTTCAAAAGCCATATAGGCTTTATTGGCCTTATTATACGTTCCGATCTTGTTCTGAGGAAGACGTACCAATCTGCCCTGTTCGGCCAAAGCCTGCAAAATAGACTGACGGATCCACCAAACGGCATAAGAAATGAACTTGAACCCTTTGGTTTCATCAAAACGCTGAGCAGCTTTGATCAATCCCAGGTTTCCTTCATTAATCAGATCACTCAAAGAAAGCCCCTGGTGCTGGTATTGCTTGGCAACAGACACCACAAAACGTAAGTTAGCCTGTACCAATTTATCCAAAGCACGTTGATTACCCATCTTGATCTTCTGAGCAAGGGTTGTTTCCTCTTCAGGGGTGATCATAGGGATTTTAGAAATTTCCTGCAGATATTTTTCAACTGCCTGAGAATCTCTGTTGGTAATCTGGGTTGCGATTTTGAGCTGCCTCATAGTGTATTGTTACTGTTTATAAACGACTTAAAGACTAAAAAAAATGGGTTGGCGTTGCAACCAATATATTAAAGTTATCCCCCTGTTCTTCAGAGGCGTGCAAAGTTACGTCATGGGAGGCGATTATACTAGTTTTTGTGGAAAAACTTGGCCATTTGGGCAAAAAAAGCGAAACAATAACTATTTATAAACTTTATTGAAGTTGTTTCTCAGCGATTTATCTTCGCAAAATGAAGCAAGCGACCATTGACTTTAGATCCGATACGGTCACACAACCCTCTCCTTCCATGCGGGAAGCGATGCTGAAAGCCCCTTTAGGGGATGATGTTTTTGGTGAAGACCCTTCCGTAAAATTGCTGGAATCCACTGCTGCACAACTCTTTGGAAAAGAAGCAGGACTTTTTTGCCCGAGCGGCACCATGACCAATCAGATCGCTATTAAAGTGCATACCCAACCTGGGGATGAAGTGATCTGTGATAAGCTCTCCCATATTTACCAATACGAAGGCGGCGGTATTGCTTTTAACAGCGGTTGTTCTGTTCGTTTGATCGAGGGAGACCGTGGCCGAATTTCGGTCGAGCAAGTAAAAGCATCCATCAATCCCAACGATATACATAAGCCAATTTCCAGCCTGGTTTCATTAGAGAATACAGCAAATCGAGGTGGTGGTAGTTGTTATAATTTCATTGAATTTGAACGAATTAAAGAAGTTTGTCTGCAAAATGACATGAAGCTTCACCTGGATGGAGCCCGCATTTTCAATGCCATCATTGCCAAAAAGGAAACGGCCAAGCAATACGGTGCTGTATTCGATTCTGTTTCGGTTTGTTTGAGCAAAGGGTTAGGGGCACCGGTAGGCAGTGTGCTCCTAGGTAGTACCGCATTCATTCAAAAAGCCAGAAGGGTACGCAAGGTATTTGGCGGTGGTATGCGGCAGGCCGGCATCCTTGCAGCAGCCGGGCTCTATGCCTTGGAAAACAATGTAGATAGATTAGCGGTAGATCATCAACACGCGCAATTGCTGGCAGAAGCCCTCGTTAAGAAAGACTTTGTAGGCGAAATGTTGCAAGTAGAAACCAATATCGTCATATTTGAAGTCAAAGGCAGATACACTGCACAGGCATTTGCCGAGAAACTAAAGGAAAACAATATACTCACTATTGCTATTTCACCTACTCAGGTGAGGATAGTGGTTCATTTGGACAATACTGCCGAAATGATCCAGCGGACTTTACAAGTAATCCAAAACCTATAAATAACTAAGCATGTTACCTAAAATCAATCCTTCTACTACACAAGCATGGCTTTTATTGAAGAGACATTTTGAAGAGGAAATGAGCCGCAAACAAATGAGAGATCTTTTTGCGGCTGATAAAGACCGTTTTACGAAATTCTCTGTCAATCTAGAGGATATCGTTTTTGATTATTCCAAGAATATCATCAATCAGAAAACATTGCAGTTGTTGTTGCAGTTGGCAGATGATGTTCATTTGAAAGAGTCGATCCATGATATGTTTGCCGGTTTAAAGATCAATGAAACCGAACAACGCTCTGTATTGCATACAGCACTGCGTAATTTTTCAGATACGGCGATACTGGTTGACGGAAAAGATGTAATGCCGCTGGTGAAGAAAGTATTGCGGCAAATGCAATCCTTTTGTAAAGAGATCCATAGCGGTAGCCGGAAGGGCTATACGGGTAAAAAAATAAAATACATTGTCAATATCGGAATTGGCGGCAGTGATCTTGGACCTGTCATGGTCACAGAAGCTTTGAAACCTTATTGGGTGGATGGTATTCAGTCTTATTTTGTAAGTAATGTTGACGGAACACATATTGCTGAAACGCTAAAGAAAGTTACAGCAGATGAAACCTTATTCCTGGTTGCGTCCAAGACTTTCACTACGCAGGAAACCATGACCAATGCACATACGGCTAGAAAATGGTTTTTGGAACATGCCAAGGATGAAAAGCATATTGCCAAGCACTTTGCGGCACTCAGCACCAATGAAAAAGCGGTCGTGAAATTCGGGATCGATAAAGCGAATATGTTTGAATTCTGGGATTGGGTTGGCGGCAGGTATTCATTATGGAGTGCGATCGGTCTGTCAATTGCTTTGACCATCGGATTTGGAAATTTCGAAAAATTATTACGTGGTGCGTATGCAGCGGATGAACATTTTCAGAAAGAAAAATTCGAGAAGAATGTTCCCGTACTGATGGCAGTGCTCGGTATCTGGTACAGCAACTTTTTTGGGGCACAAAGCGAAGCGATACTTCCATACGATCAATACATGCACCGATTTGCCGCTTATTTTCAACAAGGCAATATGGAAAGTAATGGAAAGAGTGTTGACCGCAGCGGTAATCCTGTCAATTATGCAACAGGCCCTGTTATCTGGGGTGAGCCCGGAACCAATGGGCAGCATGCATTTTATCAGTTGATCCATCAGGGTACTCCATTGATCCCATGTGATTTTATTGCCCCTGCAAAGAGTCATAATCCTATCGGTGATCATCATGTAAAACTGCTTTCCAACTTCTTTGCACAAACAGAAGCATTGATGAATGGCAAAAGTGAGAATGAAGTAAAAGTGGAACTGATGAAAGCAGGAAAATCAGAAGATGAAATAAAGAAACTAACCCCTTTCAAAGTCTTCGCCGGAAACAAACCAACCAATTCGATCCTGGTAAAAAAGGTCACACCATATACTTTAGGAACTTTGATCGCATTGTATGAGCATAAGATATTTGTACAGGGTGTGATATGGAATATTTTCAGTTTTGATCAATGGGGTGTTGAATTAGGAAAGCAATTGGCCAATCAGATCCTGCCCGAATTGGAGAATGAGCATAAAGTGACCGATCATGACTCGTCTACCAACGGATTGATCAATGCGTATAAATATTTTCGAGAGGATTAAAGGACGTGAATCGTAAGTCGTAAATCGCGAGTAGAGAACGGGCACCTAACTTGCGATTTACGACTCCCGACTTACGATGTTTCAACAAATAATGCAAATGGAAAATGTTGTCGTAAGAAATATAGAACCAAAGGATAATCCTGTTTTAGCAAATATTATCCGTAAAAGTTTGGAGGAATTTAATGCCGCCAAATACGGAACTGTTTATTTTGATAAAGCGACAGACCATCTGTTTGAATTATTTGAGTCAACACCCAAGAGCAAATATTTTGTTGCAGAATTGAATGGTACTGTGATCGGTGGGGCCGGAATATTTCCTACAGAGAATTTACCCGAAGGATATTGTGAACTGGTGAAGATGTACCTGTCTAAAGAGGCACGTGGATTGGGTTTTGGAAGAATGATGATCAATAAATGTCTGGAAACTGCTAAAGAAATCGGATTTACAAAAGTCTATCTGGAAACAATGCCGGAATTACGAAAGGCTGTGACCGTTTATGAAAAATTCGGCTTTGAATATTTGAAAGGCCCCTTGGGCAACAGCGGACATTGCGGTTGCGATATCTGGATGGCGAAAGAAATATAAAAGCCGCTCTTCTCAGAGCGGCTTTATACTAAAAAATATATTACCATTTATCTACTTCTTCGTGTGCGCCATTGTCGGCAGGTGCTGCAGGCGTTTCGACAACAGGTGCTTTCGGCTCTTCAATGACTTCTTTTACTGCTTCCTGTTCAGGTTCAACAG
>CAIMKO010000022.1 GCA_903841915.1 uncultured Chitinophagaceae bacterium
AACACAATAAAAAAACTGATGAATGATGCTGCGAATACAAAAGATAATATTTAACTTTCCTTTCTTATCTTTTCACTATCATTCAAACAACACATTTTATGGCAAAGTCAAGCAAAAAGAAAGCTGCTAAGAAAGCTGTTAAAAAAGCCGCTCCTAAAAAGAAAGCACCCGCAAAAAAAGCAACTAAAAAAATTGTAAAGAAAGCTGCACCTAAGAAAAAAACAGCGGTAAAGAAAGCAGTAAAAAAAGCAGCAGCTAAAAAACCTGCTCCAAAGAAAAAAGCCCCTGCAAAAAAAGTTGCCAAGAAAGCAGCTCCTAAAAAAGCAGTAAAGAAAGTGGTGAAGAAAGCAGTAAAAAAAGCCGCTCCTAAAAAAGTTGTAAAAAAAGTTGCAGCAAAAGCAGCCCCTAAAAAAGCAGTGGTAAAAAAAGTGGTGAAGAAAGTAGCTCCAAAGAAAGTTGCTCCGAAACCCGCACCGGTAGCGGCTCCTGTAGCAGCACCTGTTGTTGAAGTTGTTGCCCCTGTTGTTGAAACACCGGCTGCTCCTACAACGGAAGGATAGCACTTTGATCAATAATATGATAAAAAAGATCACACATCTTTTTTAATAAAATAGTTCGTATTCCTGCAATTATTTAATTGAATAATTGCAGGATTTTTTATATTACAAGGAATCTCAACAATCAAAAAACAACATCATGCGTGCATTATTTGTATTTATTTTTTGTGTTACAGGTTTGCTATTGACAGCGCAAACATCTTCCCGTATAACCGAGAAGACAAAAAATTTTAAACGCTATGATGGGTACTTTAGTTTTTGGTGGGATGCTGCAAATGGAAAGATCTGGTTGCAGGTGGATAAACTGGATCAGGAATTTTTGTATGTCAATTCTTTGCCCGCAGGATTGGGCTCAAACGATATTGGATTGGATCGCGGTCAGATCGGTAATTCCAGGATCGTATATTTTAATAAAGTTGGAAAGAAATTATTACTCATTCAGCCCAATTATAATTACCGGGCAATGAGCAATGATGCGAATGAAATAAAAGCAGTGAAGGAATCCTTCGCACAGTCAACCATCGCCGGATTCAGCATCGAAGAAGACGAAGGCGATAAAGTATTGGTGGATGCCACTTCTTTCTTTTTACGGGATGCACATGGTGTGGCCGACAGGATTCGCCAGATGAAACAAGGCACTTACACATTCAACGAGGCAAGATCTGCTATGTATATGGCCAATACAAAAAATTTCCCATTGAATACAGAGTTTGAAGCAAGCATCACATTTACCGGAGGGGGCGATGCAGGAAGATTTGTGACCAGTGTTACTCCTTCAGCTGAAGCAATAACGCTTCGTATGCATCATTCCTTCGTTCAATTACCTGATCATAATTATAAACCGCGACGCTATGATATTCGCAGCGGTTATTTCGGTATATCTTATTTCGATTATAGTAGTCCCTTATCCGATCAGATACAACAGATGTTCATTGCACGTCATCGACTCGAAAAGAAAGATCCGGCAGCAGCTCTCAGCGAACCCGTCAAACCTATTGTGTACTATTTGGATAATGGCACACCTGAACCCATTCGTTCCGCTTTATTAGATGGGGCACGTTGGTGGAATCAGGCATTTGAAGCAGCAGGATATAAAGATGCATTCATTGTAAAGGTTCTGCCCGATGATGCAGACCCGATGGACATCCGTTATAACATGATCAATTGGGTGCATCGTTCCTCCCGCGGCTGGAGTTATGGCGCTTCTGTGACAGATCCGAGAACGGGAGAGATCATCAAAGGTCAGGTTACATTGGGTTCTTTGAGAGTGCGACAGGATTATCTCATCTTCACCGGATTACTGTCTCCCTACGAAACAGGGAAACCCGTTCCCGAAACAATGAAGCAGGCGGCCATTCAGCGTTTAAGGCAGTTGGCGGCACATGAAGTGGGACATACTTTGGGATTACAGCATAATTATGCATCCAGTTTTAACAACCGTGCATCGGTGATGGATTATCCGCATCCGAACGTCTTTGTAAATGCAAAGGGCGAAATTGATTTTACAAAAGTGTACACCAATGAAATTGGCGAATGGGATAAACGTGCCATTACGTATGGCTATGCGCAATTTGCTTCGGGTACGAACGAAGAAAAAGCATTGAATGATCTGTTGCTGAAAAACACGAATGATGGTATCCTGTTTATTGCCGATGCAGATGCACGTTCTGCGAGTGGTTCTCATCCGTATGCGCATTTATGGGATAATGGAAATGATGCGGCAGATGAATTGAAAAATGTATTGGCCGTTCGGGAAAAAGCATTGGAACATTTTTCAGAAAATAATATACCGCTCAACACACCGTTGACTAAACTGGAAGATGTATTGGTGCCTGTGTATAATTATCATCGCTATCAACTGGAAGCCGTTTGTAAGTTGATCGGTGGCATGAATTACAGTTATAGTGTTCGCGGAGATCAGAATCAGCAAAAGCCGCAGATCCTGCCAAAAGCCATACAGGATAAAGCATTGCAGGCAGCATTGAATTGTTTGAATGCAGATGTATTGACATTACCCGAGAGAATTATTCGTTTAATTCCGCCACGTCCGCCTATGTATTATAATGTGGGCGAATTGTTTCAGAAAAGAATGGGAATGAATTTCGATGCATTGTCGGCAGCAGAAGCATTGACCAATTTTGAACTGGAATTCTTATTCAATCCCGAAAGAGCCAATCGATTGCAACAGTTTAGTGCGGAAGCCAATACTTTAGGATGGGATGCTGTGCTGGATGCCATTATTAAAACAACATGGAAAACAAACCTGCAAAACGGCTTGAAGAAAGAAGTACAATTGCAAACACAGCAAATGGTGTTGACATGGATATTGGGATTAAGTCAGAGTGAACAGGCAAATTATTCGGTTAGGTCTATTTGTTTCGACCGACTACAATCACTAAAGAAATATTCTGAAGAACAGATAAAAATAAACCCTTCTTTAAAACCGCATTATTCCTATGCAATAGAACGGATCAGTAAGCCCAAAGACATACCCTTACCTGTTCACAAAGAAATTCCACCGGGCGCCCCCATCGGCTGTGATTGGGAAGAATAACCGGGGAATATCTTATACAGAATATATTTTTCATAAAGAAATAAATCTCACTGTTTTTCTTGCAAAAAAATAATACATTGTATGAGGAAATAATGACAATCACTCCCTCCGGTAACCCTTGGTCAGATGAAACAAAATAAATCGAATACATTTATTTTTATTGGTTTTGCCGTTACGGCAATTACATTACTCACGTTTTATTTTGTAACCTACTCAAGTCTTAAAACTACCGTTTCCGAAAGCAAAGAAGAGCAGTTCGTATTAAAAATGATGCGACATCTGGATAATCTCCAGTCCTATGAATCTGATATTGAATCTACTGAGCGACCTTATATTATTTCAGAAGAAAAGGATAAAAGAATTCTTCGAAAATTTAAGGAAGCAACCCTTAATTATACAAAAGAGTTAGGGGAACTTCGGAAATTATCAGACAGTGCTCAATTACCTAAAAAAGAAATTTTGCAATTGCTGACGCTTGGAGAAAAGAAATTGTCCTTTTCCACAGAGATCATAGGGTTAAGCAGCATCGGAGAACCTAGAGCAGCGATTGCTGCATTATTAGATCGGGAAGACCTATTTGATACTCCTTTCCGGGATCAATACATTAAGCTATCTGATATAGGCCGAGGACTGTTAAGATCATTTCAGGAAGAACATGATGCAAATGCAAAAAGTACTTTTTTCCTGTTTGGATTGCTGAGCCTTCTTGCTATATTGATCATTGGCCTTTTATATTACCGAATATGGGTTAGGGCAAAATCAATTGAAACATTATCTGAAGAATTGAAAATTGCTAATGTTCAATTAGAAAAACATATTGAAGATCAAAACAACAGTTTATTCGAAAATGCACACGATTTAATAGGTATTGTAAACGATAAAGGCGAGATCATCAAAGTGAACTCAGGTGTAGAAATATTGTTTGGATACACGCGAGAGGAAGTACTTAAGATGAATATCAAAGACTTTTTATTTCCCGAAGATTTGGTTAATGACCCATTTGAATTTGATAAAGTACCCACAGTAGGGTCATTACTTACTGAAAGCCGGTATAGAAAAAATGACGGTACAACGGTTTATGCAGAAATGAACTCAAGCCGTTTACCTGACGGCACTTTTATGGCAATTCTCCGCGATATAACTGACAGGCGACAAAAGGAAACTGAATTGAGGATGAGAGAATATGCAATGGAAAAAGCGATGAGCGGAATTGGAATGACCGACATGTCAGGCACTATTACTTATGCAAATGAGGCACTTATTAAAATGTGGGGAGCCGGTTCTGCTGATGAATTGATCGGTAAAAAATTGACCGATTGTTTCGATGGCCCTAGAGTATTAAAAACCATAGAAGACTTACAAACAAAGGGGTTTAGCTCAGGAGAAGATATTGGAAAACGAATCGATGGGTCTTTGTTCGCTGTTGATTTTACTGCTAATGTTGTATTGGACTTTAACGGAAGACCTTTATGTATGTTTGGTTCGTTTGTAGACATTACTGAAATTAAAAAACAACGCAAAGAAGTATATAGACT
>CAIMKO010000023.1 GCA_903841915.1 uncultured Chitinophagaceae bacterium
AATAACACACCACAAAAATTATCTAACCTTGAAACTTTGATTGAAAAATCGGTTAAAAGTCTCCAAAATATCAGTGAAATATGGGGTTCTATGGGATATACCGAAAAACAGAACTTACAAAATACCATCTTTCCGAGTGGGATTTATTATGATAAGGAAAAACACGATTATCTAACCCCTGAAATTAATTCATTCGTTGTTATATCTAATTCAATTTCAACTGATTATGAGGGAAATAAAAACGGGATTAATCAAAATAAATTTGAAAAATCCCGTACAGTAGCCGGTACGGGAATCGAACCCGTCTTTGCCCCGTGAAAGGGGGCTGTCCTAGCCGATAGACGAACCGGCCGTTCGTTTTATTCGGGTCGCAAAAATAGGTTCATGTAACTTACCTGCCAAAAATTTTTCTGTATTCCTAATTTCCTGTCTTTTATCAGGTTTTGTACAATCTAAAACCTTTGCGGTGCATATATTCTGATTAATAACAGAATGTTTCCTTTTTCCTGACTGTTTTTATTACTGTAATACTGTAATTTTGCATCTCAATTTATTATTCATTCTAAATTTTTTTGAATCATGAGTACAGTAAAAGTTGCGATTAACGGTTTTGGACGCATTGGCCGTCTCGTATATCGCCAGATATTCAACATGGAAGGAATTGAAGTGGTTGCCATCAACGATTTAACAAGTCCTAAAGTTTTAGCTCATTTATTAAAATATGATAGCGCTCAGGGTCGTTTCGATCAGGATGTAAAATCAACTGACAGTTCTATCCTTGTGAACGGAAAGGAAGTTAAGATCTATGCACAACGTGATCCGGCCCAAATACCTTGGGGACAGCATGGTGTTGATGTAGTTATTGAATCAACAGGTTTCTTCACAGATAAGGCAAAAGCTGAAGCACATATCACAGCCGGTGCAAAAAGAGTGGTTATTTCTGCTCCTGCAACAGGCGAAATGAAAACCGTTGTATTTAATGTGAACCATAGCATTTTGGATGGTTCTGAAACTGTTATCAGTGGGGCGTCTTGTACTACCAACTGTTTGGCTCCAATGGCACAAGCATTACATAATGCATTTACTATTGAAGCAGGCAGTATGACAACCATCCACGCTTATACAAACGATCAGAATACTTTGGATGCTCCGCATGCTAAAGGTGATCTGAGAAGAGCAAGGGCTGCTGCAGCTAACATCGTTCCCAATTCTACAGGTGCCGCAAAAGCAATTGGCTTGGTATTACCTGAATTAAAAGGAAAATTAGACGGTAGCGCTCAACGTGTACCTGTTATCACCGGTTCAGTTACAGAATTAACTGCCATCGTTGCCAAGAAAACGACTGTTGAAGAAGTGAATGCAGCCATGAAAGCAGCAAGTAATGAAAGCTTCGGTTATACAACAGACGAAATTGTAAGCTCCGATGTTATCGGTATCTCTTTCGGTTCTTTGTTCGATGCAACACAAACCAAAGTGATCACTGTTGGTGATAAACAATTGGTAAAAGTGGTTAGCTGGTACGATAACGAAATGAGCTATGTTTCTCAGCTCGTTCGCACCGTTAAATATTTTGCAGGATTGATCAGCAAGTAGCCCCCTAACCCCTAAAGGGGAATAAAAAGGTTTATGTGATGAAGTATTTGTACAGAAAGAAATACTTTGACAATATTTTTTATAACCGCAGAGACGGAAGACATTGAGTTTAATTTTCTCTGTGTCTCACTGTCTCTGCGGTTTTTTGTTTAAATTTGGATTATGCAAAATAAGCCATCACAATTATTAAATCGTATCAGTTCCAATCCCGATATATTCAATGGCAAGCCCATTGTAAGGGGAATGCGTTTTAAGGTTGCGGATGTGCTTGATTATTTGGCAAGCGGGATGACTGCGGAAGAAATTTTAGCTGACTTTCCTTACTTAGAAAGAGAAGATATAGAAGCGTCTCTTTTATATGCTGCCAAAAAAATTAATCATACAGTTTTATCTATTGAATTAAATGAAGCCTGAGCAACTTGAGTTTTGGATTGACCTTAATCTTCCCCCATCTATGGCTATTTGGTTAAGAGAAGCATTTGCTGTTAATGCAAAATCTTTTTTTGAGTTAGGCTTTTCATTAAAAACTGATGTTGAAGTTTTTAAAATTGCACAATCGAGATTAAATACAATTGTAATTACAACTAAGGACATTGACTTTCTTCAGTTTCAGGAACAGTCAAATAACCCACCTAAGATATTATATATCAATACTGGTAATATCTCTAATAAGCATCTAAAGGAAATCGTTTTAAAATCATTTCCTGAAGTAATCAGCATTTTCACAAAGACAAATCAAACATTAATAGAAATAACAATTTAATTATGAGCAAATTTTCCGATCACAGTTTTAAGGGAGAAAAAGCATTGATACGCGTAGATTTCAATGTTCCCTTAGATGCATCTTATCATATCACTGATGATAATAGGATGCGTGCAACACTTCCTACCATCAAAAAAATATTGGCCGATGGCGGCAGTGTTATTTTAATGAGCCATTTGGGCAGACCAAAAGAAGGGCCAACTGAAAAATATTCTCTCAAACATCTGGTAAATCATCTGAGTGAATTACTCGGAGGTGTAAAAGTGAAATTTGCTGATGATTGTATCGGGGCATCTGCATCAGAACTGTCTGCTTCTTTACAACCGGGCGAGGTATTGTTGTTAGAAAATTTACGTTTTTATAAAGAAGAAGAAAAAGGCAATGAAGCCTTCGCTGAGAAATTATCTAAGCTTGGTGATGTTTGGGTGAACGATGCATTTGGTACAGCACACCGTGCTCATGCATCAACAGCTGTTATTGCAAAATTCTTTCCTAAAGACAAGAGATTCTTTGGTCTGGTAATGGAAGGCGAAGTGAAAGCAGCTGAACAGGTATTGCATAAAGCAGAAAAACCATTCATGGCCATCATCGGCGGTGCAAAGGTTTCGGACAAGATATTGATCATTGAAAATTTACTGGAAAGAGCAACAGATATTATCATCGGTGGCGGTATGGCGTATACGTTCTTTAAAGCACAGGGCGGTAATATCGGTAATTCTTTATGTGAAGCAGATCGTTTGGACACAGCCAAAGAATTATTGGTGAAAGCTGCTGCAAAAGGTGTTCGCATACATTTGCCTAGCGACAGTATCATTGCTGATAAATTTGCAGCAGATGCTAATACTTCATCTTCACCATCTAATAATATTCCTGATGGTTGGATGGGATTGGATATCGGTCCAAATGCGATAGAACAATTCTCTAATGAGATCAAGCGTTCTAAAACAATATTATGGAATGGTCCGATGGGTGTTTTTGAAATGGAAAAATTCCAACACGGAACAAAAGCTATTGCTACGGCCGTTGCCGAAGCTACTGCTCTGGGTGCTTTTAGTTTAGTGGGCGGTGGTGATAGTGTTGCAGCCGTTAATCAGTTTGGCTTTGCTGATAAAGTAAGTTATGTTTCAACCGGCGGTGGCGCCATGCTGGAATATTTTGAAGGAAAAGTGTTGCCCGGCATTGCAGCAGTGAACGAATAAAGTATCATCCTTTTTTATAAGCGGTCATACTTGTATGGCCGCTTTTTGTTTTTAAGAACCGTTCATTTATAAATGAATATCACTAACTAAAGGTTTATCAATATGAAATCATTATTTCTCTCTAACAAATTATTCATCCTTTGTTTTTTTATATCATTCATTGCTATGGCAAATGCGCAAAAAAATCAAACAGTGCAACTAACTGATGATAAACAAAAA
>CAIMKO010000024.1 GCA_903841915.1 uncultured Chitinophagaceae bacterium
CAGGTCCTGTACTTTTTTCTGGCTCTCCATCATCTGCTCATATCGCTCTTGCCATTTGCTCTTAGTTTTCACTTTTGGAGATTTTCTCTTCTCATCGATCTTTGCCAGAATCTTATCATGGTTAATGATCTTTTTCTGGATGATCAATTGCAATATTAATGTAAGTGAATTGGAAACAGTATAATACCATGTTAACGCTGAAGGAAGTCCGTTAAAAATGAACAGCATCATGAAAGGAAAAATATAGGGCATATACTTCATCGCAGGATTATCCTGTGTGGGAGTCGACGCCATATTATAAATAGAGATCAGAAAACTGGTCAATACAGCAGTGATGGTAAACAAACTGATATGATCACCAAAATTCAAAGGCACATTGAAAGGCAATTTCAATATCACATCATAAGATGAAAGATCTTTTGCCCATAAGAATGATTGCCCTCTTAATGCGATATTTGAATTAAAGAAACTGTACAAAGCAAAGAATATCGGGATCTGCAATAATGCCGGGATACATCCTCCAAGCGGATTTACACCAGCTTCTTTAAAAAGTTTCATCTGCTCCATTGCAAAGCCCTGTTGATCCGTTCCGAATTTTTTCTTTAAAGTATCCAACTCCGGTTTCAACACTTTCATCTTGGCCCCGCTCAAATAACTGCTATAGGTTAACGGTGATGTTACCAAACGGATAAACACTGTAAGCAATAAGATTACCCAACCGAAATTCTTTACAAAGCCTGCAAAAAAATCGAAGACAGGCATGATAATATATTTGTTGATCGGACGAACAAATGAATACACATCTCTTCCCAGATTCACCATTTTATCCATGCTTTCAGCTTCATGCTTTAAAATGCTGTAATCATTAGGACCATAATATAGCTGCAACGGAATAGTTACAGAAGCTGCAAGAGGAACTTTTAATTGCAATGCCGCATCCGTATTGGATAAAGTATTGGAAGAATCAGTACTTCTTGTCCATTGTACTTCACCATTTACAAAACTATTTTTTGCAACCAAGGTTGTATTGAAAAATTGCTGAACCACAGAAACCCATTGTATCGGCTTTTCAAATTTTCTTTGTGTTTTGGATGAGATATAATCAAATTCATTGCCTTCTGAAAAACAGATATTACTTTGTTGACGTTCATACTTAACAGAACTTTCATGTCGTTGTGGTTCAGTCTTCCATAAGATATTCATCACACCGCCGCTTAATAATTTGTCTGCACCCGTAAAATTCACATTCCAGTCGATCATATACTCATTCTTCTTCACGATGTATTGATGCATTACTCCTTCCCCTGTTGCATTCTGTAATGTAAAAGAAATAATCTGGCTGCCATCGGCATTCTTAACTGTTTGAGCGGCAGTAAAAAACAATTCAGCAGTTTGGGCTGCAACATTCGCTCCTGTATTGATCGAATAACTCAATAGGTCTTTTTCATTACCAATTTGAACTAATGTACTGTCATAAGATTTATAATTCTTCAGTTGCACATATTTCACTCTACCGCCCTTATTGGTAAAAGTTACTTTCATTACTTCGTTTTCAACAACCAGTAATTGTTCGGCACCTATCGCTGCTGTCGCAAAATTACCTGCAACAGTTAATTTTGAGGTTGAATCTCTGAATAAAGAATCTTTCCTCGCTGCAACAGTATCTGCAGGAATTGCCCGTAAAGCATTCACTCTGTCAATCGAGTCTTTTGCCCTTTTTTGTATTTGCATGTAAGCGTCCTGCTGCTTGTTCGAATACCAGAAAAACAA
>CAIMKO010000025.1 GCA_903841915.1 uncultured Chitinophagaceae bacterium
CGAGGAAGAGGTTGGATCTATGTTGAACTGATCGATAAGGAATTACATTCAACACTGATCAGAGCAGATAGTTTGAGCGAAACTAAGCTTCGGGCTTTAAGAAAAGATTTGATGAGTGTTGGGATACCAGTCAATGTAATTGACTTATATATCGGAAGACTTGATTAAGAGATTATTTCACTACCTGAAATTTACCTGATTCAATGATATTGCCCATTTTGTCTCTGATCTGGAAGACATATAATCCGCGCAGATAATTATCCAACTGAATAGATAGTTTGCTGCTGTTAACCTGAAACTCATTCATTTTCCTGCCCAGGAAATTATAGATATGCAAACTGTAATTGGATTTTTCAAAACCGGAAGGGAATTCGAAGTAGATGACAGAAGTGGCGGGGTTGGGATAGAATTGTACGGTTCTTTGCTGATCATATGTCAAATCACCCGAAGGAGCAACAGTAAAACTGCTGACCATCATGAGTGAACTGAGTAAGAAAAGAAAGTACAATTTTTTCATCTATCGCTTCTTCGGTATAAAGTTATAAAAATAAGATGACTTGAGCATCGAATTCGCTTGCTGGAAAAACGAAAAAAGATGCTCCCGATTGTGCGGTGCATCTTTTTTAATTGATTTAGATAGAATTTAAAGGCTTTTTAAGGCAGATTGAATGGCCTGAAAGTTGGGTTGTTCACCTGCATTTTCCAAAACCTCGGCATAACGCACAATTCCTTCCTTATCGATCAGGAAGGCCGAACGCTTGGAAACACCTTTCATATCCAATATCCAGTTTTCGTAGATAGAATCATATGCCCTAGAAACCTCTTTATTAAAATCGCTCAATAATGGGAAATTATAGCCCTGCTCAGATTTGAATTTTCCCAGTGTAAAAATAGAATCAACAGAAATACCGAATACGGTTGCATCTGTGTTATTATATACAGCGATATTGTCTCTGATGCTGCACAATTCTGCTGTACAAACACCTGTAAATGCCTGCGGAAAAAACAGCAGTAATACATTCTTACCTTTTTGTTCAGATAGGGTCACTTTGTTTTTTTCTGTATCAAACAAAGCAAAATCAGGTGCGGCCTGTCCAATTTCAATTTTCATATTCTTTGTTTTATTTGTTGCAAAGTAGATTAGCTGATTTAAATATCAATGATATTTTTCTTCTTTGATGCAATTTTAGCTAATAACAAGTATTTTGGCATATTGTTTCAGATTTTTAACCAAAACTTGTTTTATGAAAAAGTACATTGTTGAATTCATTGGCACATTCTTTCTAGTGCTTGCGGTATGTATGGCAGGGACTAAAGCGGGAGACATGGCGCCTGTTGCAATTGGTGCTACATTGATGGTAATGATCTTTGCAGGAGGGCATGTTTCAGGAGGACATTATAACCCGGCTGTTACTTTGGCTGTGTTTATCCGTGGTAAATGCAATTTAACGGATACTGTCTTTTACTGGGTCTTTCAAATTGCCGGAGGTATAGTGGCTGGTTTACTTGCTTCCAGATATTTTGATTATAGCGTTGCTGCTGCATCTCCCGATCTGCCCATCAAGGCGCTGGTTGCGGAAGTGATAGGAACTTTCGCATTAGCCTATGTAGTATTGAATGTTGCTACTGCCGATAAAAATGCAGGCAATAGTTTTTATGGTCTGGCCATTGGCTTCACCGTAACTGCAATGGCTTATACTTTAGGTCCTGTAAGTATGGGTGCTTTTAATCCTGCAGTGGCAATAGGTGCCGGTGCATTTGGCGCTTTTGCATGGGGAACTATATGGATCTATTTGGTAGGATGTTTGCTGGGCGGTGCTTTGGCGGGCATTACATATAAATTCATTATCAAGCCGGATGAAGCATAAATTCAATTTGCATAAAAAAAGAGCAATGTATCATTGCTCTTTTTTTATTCGATCAAGTTATCATACGCTCGTTTCCCCCAGTAAGAATAATCTTTGCTTTCCTGTTTTGTACCGATCAACAGGGAATGGATGAAGCCATTTCTTTCAACCTGAACAGTGTGATAGATCTTCTTCTCAGGATTATCTACCAAAAAGAAATTGATCCTGTTCATAGAGGTATATTGAACAACACTATCGTTCCTTGTCATTGTAAAAGAAAAATCTGCAGAAAGATCTTTCATCATTAATTTACTCCGGTACCAGGTACCTCCCGTTGGTGAGACCAAGGGCTTTCCGTTGTATACAACAACACTATCGTTATAGGCAAAGACAGATAAATAATTGGCCTTATTTCTCTTCAACCAATGCACGAACTTTTCAGTAAAAGTTGAGTCGTATCCGTAATCACTATCCAGAAAGCTGATTCGGTTAATATGATCAGGGATCTTTTTTTGCGATTGAATATACCCAAGAACAAAAGCTCCGCCCCCACTATGGCCATTCAAATGCAAAGAATATTTTTTGATGGCTAATACTTTTTGGATGCTGTCAATAATTGCAGGGATCAAATCAGTATAATTCGCATGAACTTTTTTCCATTGAGGCCAGGCTTTCAGATCATTTTCAAGATAGACCACAGCAATGTTTTCATTGGGCAATTCATTTCTTACAAACCTTGTTTGAGAAGCAATATGCTGAATATCAAAATGCCAGTCATCCCCTGGTTGCATTTTCTTGCCCATGGTTTGTGCAGTACTGTTACCATTGGGTAAAGCAAATAAAACAATTTGTGTTTTTTTCTTGGATGAAAAGTTTGCAGGAAGATCTGCAGTAACAGTCACATCATTACGAAAGCGAAAAGAAAAAACAGAATCCTGAGAAGCAAATAAGAGCTTGCTCATCATCATCAAGATCATGGATATGATGATCTGTCTTTTCATTTATGCAGCAGACAATCCTTTGATGCAAGTCGCTAAACTTGTTTGCCAATCGCTTAACTGGATATGAAAATCATCAACGATCTTATGGGTATCCATGGCAGAATAGAAAGGTCGTTTTGCCGGAGTAGGGTATTCAGTGGATGGCACAGGCAATACATTACAAGCCAATCCGGATAAGGATTTGATGGCAACAGCAAAATCGTACCAGGAAATGATACCGCTATTGGTAAAATGATAAATGCCATAATGTATATTACCAGAATGCCATTGCTGTATCACTTGTAAAATGGCAGCAGCTAGATCGGCAGCATAGGTTGGAGAACCGAATTGATCGTTCACTACCTTGATCTCAGCCCGTTCATTCATCAGTCGGCGCATGGTCTTAACAAAGTTGGCGGCATGTGTACTATATACCCATGCTGTTCTGATCACGATGGTCTTATTCCAGTTTTCCATTGCTAACTTTTCTCCCAACCATTTTGTATAACCGTAATGATTAATGGGATTTGTTTGCTGATCAGTTGTATAAGGCTTTGTTCCGTTGCCGTCAAAAACATAGTCAGTAGAAATAGTAATTAAGGGGCAATTGATCTTAGCACATTCCTTTGCAATTACTCCGGTAGATTCCGCATTGATCTTGTATGCCAATTCCTGTTCGGTCTCTGCTTTATCAACTGCAGTAAATGCGGCACAATGAATAAAATATTGCGGTTGATATTGTTTAAAGAAATCAGGAATAGATTCAGGTTTGCTCAGGTCTAATTCATCAACATCCACAAAAACAAAATCAAATTGTTGATCGAGTTTTTCACTGATCTGACTGATCTCCCAACCTAATTGTCCATTCTTTCCGGTAACTACTATCAATGGTTTTGACATAGCGTGCATTATTTAGTACTGGTAAACTCTTTAGGCAGCTTATATAATTCTTCTTTCGGCAATGATTTGAAATATTCATAGGTCTTTTTCAAACCCTCTGCCCTATCCACTTTAGGTTCCCAACCCAGGATCTCTTTTGCCTTTGTGATATCGGGTTGACGTTGTTTAGGATCATCAACAGGCAAAGGTTTATAGGCGATCTTTACAGAAGAACCTGTTAGTTTCAATACTTCCTCTGCAAAATCCTTCAAGGATATTTCGTTTGGATTCCCAATGTTTACAGGATAAGCATAATCACTCAAGAGTAAACGATAGATACCCTCTATCAGGTCATCAACGTAACAGAAACTACGTGTCTGACTACCATCTCCAAACAAAGTCAAATCCTCACCACGTAGGGCTTGTCCGATAAATGCAGGTAAGGCTCTTCCGTCATTCAATCGCATTCTTGGACCATAGGTATTGAAGATGCGAACGATCCTTGTTTCCAATCCATGAAAAGTATGATAGGCCATGGTAATGGCTTCCTGAAAACGTTTTGCTTCATCATATACACCACGTGGACCGATCGGGTTTACATTACCCCAGTATTCTTCGGTTTGAGGATGTACAGCAGGATCTCCATAGATCTCACTGGTAGAAGCGATCAACATTCTGGCGCCTTTTGATTTCGCCAATCCCAAGCAATTGTGTGTACCAAGGGAGCCAACTTTTAAAGTTTGAATAGGGATCTTCAAATAGTCGATCGGGCTAGCCGGCGAAGCAAAATGAAGGATATAATCGATATGTCCGGGAACATGAATGAATTTAGAAACATCATGATGATAAAACTCGAACTGCTCTAATTTAAAGAGATGCTCAATATTACGCAGGTCACCTGTGATCAGGTTATCCATTCCAACAACATTGTATCCTTCTTTGATGAATCTGTCGCAGAGATGCGAGCCTAGAAAGCCGGCAGCACCTGTGATTAATATTCGTTTTGCCATGGTATTGGTATTGAAGATTTTTTAGATTAAGAACGACCGATACTTTCGTAATGGTAACCCATTTCATGCATTTGTTTTACTTCAAATACATTTCTTCCGTCGAAGATGGCTTTGTTCTTTAATTTCTTTTCGATCACTTCAAAATCAGGGGTACGGAACTCGCTCCATTCTGTTGCGATGATCAATGCATCTGCATTATCCAAAGCATCATATTGACTTTCTACAAAGACAATTTTATTTCCTACTACCTTTTTTACATTCGGCATTGCTTCCGGATCAAAAGCAGAAACCGTTGCGCCTGCTGCAGTTAATGCCTCGATCAGATAAAGGGCCGGAGCTTCACGAATATCATCTGTATTGGGTTTGAAAGCCAATCCCCATAATGCAAAATGTTTTCCTTTCAGATCATTATTAAAAAAGGCTTTGATCTTAGGCATCAGATGCAGTTTCTGTTTTTCATTTACTTCTTCCACTGCTTTTAATATCTGAAAATCATATTCTACTTCTTCGGATGATTTAATTAAAGCCTGTACATCTTTAGGGAAACAACTTCCACCATAACCAATGCCCGGAAATAAAAACCTTTTTCCGATCCTGTCATCACTTCCAATGCCTCTGCGCACCATATCTACATCTGCACCAACCCTTTCACAGAGTTGTGCAATTTCATTCATGAAGGATATTTTGGTAGCCAAGAATGAGTTGGCAGCATATTTGGTCAGCTCGGCACTTTTCTCATCCATAAAGATCACAGGATTACCCTGACGAACATAAGGCGCATACAAATCGCTCATCACTTTCCTTGCCCGTTCAGAACTGGTACCAATTACCACACGATCAGGTTTCATGAAATCATCAACTGCAACACCTTCCCGCAAGAATTCAGGGTTACTTACCACATCGAATTCATACTTATAATTCTCTGCAATGGCTTTTCTTACTTTGTCAGCAGTGCCCACAGGGACAGTGCTTTTATCTACGATCACTTTATATTCTGTAAGGATGTTTCCCAGATCTTTTGCAACGCCTAATACATATTTCAGGTCGGCAGAACCATTTTCACCGGGAGGTGTAGGCAAAGCCAGAAAAACAACTTTGGCGTCTTTAATGCCTTCTGCCAAATCAGTTGTAAAGGTCAATCGACCATCCTTTAAATTTCTGAGGAATATTTTTTCAAGTCCGGGTTCGTATATCGTTATTTCCCCCTTAGACAGTTTATCAACTTTAGTTTTATCGATGTCGATACATGTTACATGATTACCTGTTTCGGCAAAACAAGTACCGGAAACCAGTCCAACATATCCGGTACCAACTACTGCGATTTTCATAGATTATTTATTTTAAGTAATTCAAAATTTCAGATGTAATATAAGAAAGTTGTTCCATATCCAATTCCGTATGGATCGGTAATGAGATGACTCTTTCGGTCAACCAATCTGTTGTTTTGAGATCATATTGGTCCGACCCGAAAGCTGCAAACATCTTTTGTTTGTGTCCCGGAACAGGATAATAGATCATGGAAGGGATTTTTTTCTCCGCCAGATATGCATTCAATCCGTCTCTGTCGGCATCTTTCAGGATCAATGTGTATTGATGATAGACATGGTTCGTGAATGTAGCAACAAATGGAGTTGTGATCTTTGGATGATTGGCAAAAGCCTTATCATAAAAAGCTGCAGCTGTTCTACGAGCAACAATATAATTGTCCAGCTCTTTTAATTTGATATTTAAAATGGCTGCTTGAATAGAATCCAGTCTGCTGTTACATCCTACTATATCATGATAATATCTTTTTTCCTGACCATGATTGGCGATCATCTTCATCTTTGCAGCCAAAGCAGCATCATTGGTAAAAATGGCACCACCATCACCATAAGCCCCTAAATTTTTGCTGGGATAAAATGAGGTGCAACCGATATGACCAATAGCACCTGTTTTCTTTTTGCTGCCGTCACTGAAAGTATAATCGCAACCTATCGCCTGAGCATTGTCTTCTATTACAAATAAATTGTGTTCTTCTGCAATTTGCATGATCGCTTCCATATTGGCTGATTGTCCGTATAAATGAACCGGTACAATGGCCTTTGTTTTGGAAGTGATCGCTTTTTTAATGGATTCGGGGTCGATACAAAATGTCTTGGCATCTACTTCAACGAAAACCGGCTTCAGTTTCAATAATGCCACCACTTCTGTAGTCGCAATATAGGTGAAGGAAGGTGTGATGACTTCATCCCCCGGCTGAAGCCCTAAAGCCATCATCGCAATTTGCAAAGCATCTGTTCCGTTGGCACAAGGAATAGTAAATGTTGAGCCGATATAATCATTCAAGGATTTAGTAAAATCCTGTACTGCTTTTCCGTTGATATAAGCTGCACTGTCTAATACTTCATGAATAGCTGCATCCACTTCTGTTTTGATCTTGAGATACTGATTTTTTGTATCTACCATTTGTATGGGTCTCATAGTCTGATTTAAGGTCTACAAAAGTAGTTTAAAATGATTTACAATATGGGAACTGCCCTTTATTGTTCAGAGTTATTTTCTGCAGCATTTTAGTCGTTTCTTTGTATGATAATACTGTCCATCAAGTGAAACTGATCTATAACATCTTTATCTTTTTATACCCGAAAGCTGCATGGCTGATCAGCAGTAAAAATGCAAAGGCCCGGCAATGGATATCCGGCAGAAAAAACATCTTTCAGTCTCTGGAAAATGCATTCAGAAATAATCAGGATAATGTGATCTGGGTTCACTGTTCTTCTCTTGGTGAATTTGAGCAGGGTCGTCCTATTATGGAAGCCATCAAAAAGACAGCGCCCAAGCAGAAAATATTATTGACCTTCTTTTCTCCCTCCGGATATGAAGTAAGAAAAGATTATCCGGAAGCTGATTGGATATTCTATTTGCCGATGGATTCAAGTATCCATGCAAAAAAATTCTATGCGATCGTTCGTCCTTCATTGATCATTTTTGTGAAGTATGAGTTCTGGTATTATTATTTGAATGAAGCCAAGCAAAGAAATATTCCGCTATTACTTATCTCAGGAATATTCAGAGAAGATCAACCTTTTTTTAAATGGTATGGAAGCTTTCACAAAAAGATGTTGGAATGTTTTACTTACCTATTCGTTCAAAATGAATCATCTGCTGCATTATTAAATAGTATTGGGTTTAAAGACAATGTTTCAGTTTGCGGCGATACGAGATTTGATCGTGTGATTGACATTGCGGAACAATTTACAGCAATAGAGATCATAGAAAAATTCATCCAAAACGATCGTGTCATTGTTGCCGGTAGCACCTGGACGGAAGATGATGAAGAATTAGATCATTTTGCCAATACACATCCTGAAATAAAATTCATCATTGCACCCCATGATATTGACGAGGAAAGGATCGAAGAATGTTTATTGCTCTATAAAAATTCTGTTTTGTATTCACAAATCGTGAATCGTGAATCGCAAGGGCAGAACATTGAATTGCTTAAAAACGTTTTGATCATTGATAATGTAGGTATGCTAAGCAGGCTGTATAAATATGCCAGTATTTGTTATGTTGGCGGAGCATTTGGTGATGACGGTGTGCACAATGTTTTGGAAGCTGCCGTGTACAGCAAGCCGGTGGTATTCGGCCCTGAATATGAAAAATATACTGAAGCGATTGAATTGATCGATGCAGATGCTGCATTCAGCATTGAAAATGCATTGGAAGCTGAATCTGTTTTTAACCAACTGTTAGAAGAAGAAGAAACCTACAATCGAATGAGTGCCAATGCCGGCCATTATGTAAGAAGCAAAGCCGGTGCAACAGAAAAGATCATGAACTATATTTATGAGAAACGTCTTTTGACTATCTGATCAAATAAGATCACTGCTGCATTGTCTTCTTTCCACCCCAGTTTTACTTTTAATTCGCGCTGTATCCAATATTCTGCTTCGGGGTAGATGGAAAACCCATTGATCGTTTTAATACTTCTTTCATACATGTTCTCATCGCCTCGAAACAATTCGCTGATAAATAAATAACGATCATTCAAACCGATCGCTTTCTTCAGGTCTCTCACAGGTACCGCATGTAAAGCTGTTGCCAGCTCTATCTTCTCTTCTTTTAGATGATCATTCAAACTAGATTTCTTATGCGCCAGAGAATCATTCAGTTCAGTCCCTTTCAGTGGTTCCTGATGTGCCAGCGTAGGAATAGCTTCTACCTCATCAAATAACCATCCGCTTTTCTCTTCTTTTTTTACAGGAATATTCTTTTGTTGTTTTGGCTCTACAAAATTGATATCAACTGCCGGCGCGGCGGTATGATTACTGACAGGCATCATCACAGACACTTTTCCAATGGCAGCATGCTGCGACTGGTGCTGTTGCAATTCAGAGAGGATCAACCTAGTTGTCATCAGTAATTTTTCTGAACCTGCTTTTTGATCAAATTGTTCTTTTAATTTGCTGATCAATGTGCCCAATCTTTCCATGGGATGTAATACATTTGGGGGTTAAATAGCTTTCGCTAAAGTTAATAAGCTTTTTTCAACAAACGTAAGTTTACAGAATGTTTATAGAACCTAATTTCAGTGGTGAACGAAGAGGATGGATCGAAGTCATCTGCGGCAGTATGTTCAGCGGTAAAACAGAGGAATTGATCAGAAGATTAAAACGTGTAAAGATCGCC